>DATGMS010000186.1:0-6044 GCA_035307285.1 Cyclobacteriaceae bacterium | reverse complement strand
CCGATCAGAATTGATGACAACAATGAACCGGAACCGGATGTTGCCCTGGTAAAATACCAGCCTGATTATTACTCCACTGCCCACCCCATACCTGCTGAGGTGCTGGCCGTCATCGAAGTGTCCGGCTCTTCCATAAGATTCGATAAGGATATTAAATCCCTGCTTTATGCTTCCTGTGGCATTTCCGAATATTGGATCATTGATATGAATGAAGACCAACTTGAGGTATTTTCTGATCCAAAAGGAGGGAACTATGCACAAAAGCGACTATACGATCCCACTGACAACGTCACGCTAAGGGGCAACAAACTTGCGGTAAAAGATCTTCTCCTTTTAACTTGAGACATTACACGAACGAGGTAAAAAAGTCAATGGGTAAGCCACCAAAATTTCGGTGGCTTACCCAAGAAGTTATATTCCTGCTTTAATATATGTCCATCCTGCCTCCTGTTTCAAAATAATCTCTGCCAACCCCGAAGGCACAATGATGCTTTCCGGAAGTAAGTCTTCTTTGGTCAAGTTATTCCTCTTCATGGTGTTTTCACAGGCAGCAAAGATTACTCCCTTATCGTGGAGCGCCTTTACATGGGTGGCCACTTTGCTTTGTGTAGTGACCAACATCGGGAGTCCTTCACTGTGACAAACCACTTCGATTTTGGTATTGGGCAACGCTTCAAGGATGTTGTTGATCTGACCGATAACCTTTAATTGTGCACCAGGATCGACCTCGCTGACTTGTATGACTACTTTATGTTCCTTTTCACCAGGATAAGGATTGGAGGAAATTGAGTTTGCTACTGTTGTCATACCTAAGATTAAAACCAATAAGTAGTGTATCATTTCATTTTAAGTTTAACCGTGCCGACTTTGGTGACCTACTGCTTAAGCCATAGCTTCATTTGATGGACAAAAGACTCCTTGCTGTAATCGGCCATGCCTAGATAGGTATGAAGGATTTTTCCCTCCCGGTCAAGGACAAAAGTTGCGGGGATGGCATCGGTAGTGAATTGTCTAGGGAAATTTTCACCGGGAAAATATACCGGTAGCTCCATTTTTTTGTTTTTCATCCAGTTGATGGCTTTCCGGGGATTCCTGTCATAAGAGACCATCACGAAGGCAACTTCATCTTCCGGCATTTCTTCTTTGAGTTTTTCTATGGTAGGCATTTCCGCGACACAGGGAGGACACCAGGTTGCCCAATTGTTGATAAATACAAGCTTCCCCTTGAATTCCGCAAAATTAACTGCATTGCCTTCGGCATCATGTATTTCCGCAGGTCCATCTTCCGCAAGTACTTTTTTGTCCACCAGGGGTTCTGTACTTGGAGTTTTATCTAATCCCAAAAGGTAGCCCGATCCGAGAAATAGGCTGGCAATTGCTACCGAGATAATTATGTTCTTTTTCATGTTTTTTACTAAGTTATAAACCGGCCGAAGCTGGCTTTTTTGTCTTATAATTTATTGGATCAATGGCGTTTAGTTGAGCAGTCTTTGGGTACAGATGCCCGTGCCTGTCCGCTTTTTGCGGGAGGCACTTACCCTCCCTTTAACTAAACAACATTGTTTATTGTATAGCTATTTTTGTTCCTTCCCGTAACTCTTCACTGCCTTTCAGAACAACGAGATCCTCCGGTCGAAGCTCTCCAAAAACTTCGGTTAATCCGTCTTTTCTTATTCCTGCTTTTATCCCTACCTTTTGGACAGCGTTATCCACCACTTTCAGGACAAATACCCCAGATGGCGCATTCACTACGCTGCTGGATGGCACCCAAAGGCTGGGCGTTGGATTTTGAAACGGCACTTCTACTTGTACATACTCGCCCCCTCTGTGAAATTTATTTCTGTTATCAAGATCAAATTCTACCACCAAGGATCGAATCGATGGATCCATCATCCCACTGTGGCGCGATATGGTGGAGGTAAATATTTCATCCGGGACATTACTTAGCCGATACTGGATCACCGTGCTGTCGGCCAAAGCTCTCGCGTGTTTTTCAGGAATGGCTAAAGTGAGTCTCAGGCGATCTTGTTGCGCCAGGGAAAAAAGTGGGGCATCGTTAGTGCCCACCAGTGCGCCTTGGGAGACATTCTTTGCAGTAACGATGCCATCAAATGGTGCCGTTATTCGGAGGTAAGCTGCTAGTTGATCCGCAGCTGCCAGCTCAGCATTGAATGACTGCAGTCGGGCGCTGTCGGCCATCAATCTAGCTTTTGCTTGTTCCAATTCTAGGTCAGCAACGGCTCCTTTGTTTTCAGCGGCTCGTTGTAGCCGCTCGTAGGCTTGGCCACTGTATTGGATATTTTCCAATACTTCCCGCTTTTTAGCAGAGGCTGCAAGGGACGCTTGTGTAATTTCGGGCGCCTCCAATGTGGCCAGCAACTGCCCCTTGCGGACAAGGCTTCCCCTGTCCACATAGATTTCCTTAACGAAACCCTTCACTTTGGGATATAACTTTACCTGCTCGTAGGGCAATATTTCACCTGGAAGGTCTAGTGTATAAGATGCCTGCATTTCCTGTACTTTTGCGGTTTCAACAGTTGGAACAGTTTCTTCTATTTCTTTCACCGTCGTGCCTCCTTCTGTTGTGCAGCTCGCTGCCAAAAGGAAGATGGGGAACAAAGAACTGAGAAGCCGCTGATTATTTTTGATCGATCGAGCCATATTTGTATAGTTTAAGATTCAGTTGTTGAAGGTTGGTAATATTTGCTGCCGGGATCATCCGGATCGAGTGAGGGGCCAATAATTGCCGCACGATGCTGTATGGCGGCATAGAAGTGGGGCAGAACCAACAGAGAGGCCATGGTCGAAAATATAAGTCCCCCGATTACGGCTTGGCCCAAAGGCGCCACCTGACTACCGCCATCCCCTAGACCCAAAGCCAAAGGTGTCATGCCCGCAATCATCGCGGAAGCCGTCATCAGGATGGGCCTTAATCTGGAAGAAGCTGCTAGTCTGGCCGCATGAAGGGCCGAGAAACCCTGCTTCAAACGATAGATTTCGGCTTGGTTAATGATCAGAATAGCATTTGCCACCGACACGCCCACAGCCATGATGATCCCCATGTAGGATTGTAAGTTAAGGGTACTGCCACTGACCAAGAGCATCATCAGACATCCTCCTATCACAGCGGGCAGAATGGAAAGGATGACCCCGGAAATCTTAAAGGACTGGTAGAATGCCGCCAACATCAAGAAGATAACCGTTATGGCTACAAGCAAACCGGTCTGAAGATTGGCCAATGTTTCCTTTAACAGGTCAATGGCCCCCACCACACTTACCATCAGCCCGCGGGGCGGCTCACCGGCGGCAGCAATGGCTTTGTCAACCTCTAATGAGGCCGATCCCAGATCAGTGTCATGGAGGTTTGCGACTACCGTGACAAATCGGTTTGGCCCTTGCCGATTTACCTGCCCCGCTTGTGTGCTAAAGCTAACTTGTGCCACATCTTCCAGAATTGGACGGGCAGCCCCTGATTTTAGAGGCAGGGCTTTTAAATCGTTAATGGATTGGATCCCGTTTTCCGGCACCTGTACCTGCATCTGGAAAGTCAACCCGGACTTTGGATCTACCCAGAGATTTTTATGGGTATAGCGGCTGGAGGAGGTGGCGGTGGTGAGCGTTTGGCTGATTTCTTTCATGTCTAAGCCAAACTGCGCGGCCAACTCCCGATCCACCTCAACAGACAGTGTAGGATAGTCAATGGATTCCGCAATGTGTACGTCACGGAAGGAAGGAACCTGCTCCAGTTCCTTTTTTATCTTCAGAGCATACTGGTTGGCTTCGGAGAGACTTTTCGCGGCAACTTTAATAGAAACCGGCGTGGTAGCTCCCTGGCTCATGATTTTTTCCACCAGCTCCATGGGTTCAAAGGTGATTTTTAATTCAGGATAATGCTCTCGTATGAGCCGTCTGATGGTTTCCTTTAATTCATCAATCGATTCCTCATACACATCCCCGTCAATAGAAAACTGCAAGACGGAATCATGTGAGCCTGAAGTAAAAAGGAAAATGGGATTGATCGGTGAATTGGGTGAGTGCATTCCCACAAAAGCCGAACTGATTGCAACTCCTCCTTCGCCCACCTCATCCCGGATTAGCCGCTCTACAGCCAATACATATTCTTCGGTCTTCTCCAATCGGGTGCCGGCAGGAGCTTCAATCCTAATCTGAAGGTCTCTGGTGCCACTTGGAGGCATGATGTCAGTGCCCAGGGAATTGATCCCGGCCCAGATTACCACCGACACAACAATCACATACATAACGCTGACAACAGGGGTTTTTCTTTGCCACTTTCTCACCAGCATTTTATAGCGGATACGGAACCGATCGAATTTCCCGTAGATAGGTTTCTCCTTATGATTAAGGTCAACGTGCTTGTTTTTCATCATCCAATTGGCCATTACGGGAATGAACGTCTGGGAAGCAATAAATGAGGCAATCATGGCAAAAGCTACCGCCATCGACAGGGGCATAAACATGTCTTTGGGGATACCCAGCATCATCAAGGAAGGAGTCAGGACGGCCAAGACGGAAAGGAGTATGAGCAACTTCGGCAACGAAATCTCCAACAGGGCATCCAGTATGGCCTTTTGTTTGGGTTTACCCGTCTCGAAGTGCTGATGGATATTTTCGATCGTCACGGTCGCCTCATCTACCAAAACGCCAATGGCTAAGGCCAATCCACTTAACGTCATTACATTCAGGGATTGGCCAAAGAGATAAAGCAGGATAACTGCTGATAAAACCGATATGGGAATGGTCATCACCACGATAAGTGCACCCCGTCTGTCTCCCAAAAACAATAGCACCATAAGCCCAGTAAGTATTGCTCCCAGAATGCCTTCATGCACCAGATTGGACAATGACTGGGCGATATAGCCAGATTGGTCGAATACATAATCTATAGAAACGTCTTCCGGCAATGCCGCCTCGAGCATAGGCAATGCGGCTTTCAGGTTGTTGACCGCATCTAACGTGGAGGCATCGGCCTTTTTTACGATGGGCAAATACACCGTCCGCTTGCCATTTACTAGGGCATAGGCGGTGTTTTTATCGGTACCGTCGGTGACGGTGGCGATATCCCTGACAAAAACGGTCGGGCCGTTTCCTTTGCGTATCGGTGTGTTGAGCAATTCTTCAGGCCCCTTTGCGAGCGAATTGACGGGACTCATGTAATTGAGATCCTCAATCTGTACATTTCCCGCAGGGGAAGGTGAGTTGCTGCCAGCAATCGCTGTGATCACCTCTTCGGCGTTCAGGCCATATGCATGCATCAACTTAGGATCTACGTCGGTCACCACGGTACGGGCATTACCGCCAAAAGGCGCTGGAGCGGTGATGCCGGGTATATTGACAAACATCGGCCGAACCTGGGTGATGGCGAGATTTTGTAGCTCCCCGATACTTCGTTGGTCACTCTCAAAAACCAACTGCCCAATGGGTAAGGCACTTGCATCAAAACGCACTACCATGGGCGTGACCGCTCCGGCAGGAAGAAAGGCCATGGCCCGGGAAACGGAAGTCGATACCTCAGCTGAAGCTTGCGCCATGTCTGTTCCCGGATAAAAGGAGAGCTTCATTAGGGTCAGGCCTTGCACGCTTTTAAACTCCATATCCCGTACGCCAGTGACGAAGATTAGTATTTTCTGAAAATTGGAAGACATAAAGCCATCCATGTATTCAGGTGATAAGCCTCCATAGGGCATGGCAATATAGATGGAGGGCGACTCCACTTCAGGGAATATATCTACCTGAATGTTTTGTATGGAAATGACCGAGAAATATCCGATGGCGATTACCGCTACGATAACGGCGATCGGCTTCCTCAGCGCTAATCTGATGATGTTCATATTTTTTTATATCTTTTATTCAAATGCATATTGCAAAAGGGAAAAATCCGCTTGGGCGGAGGCCAGATCCACCTGCTGCATCCAATATTGATAGTAGGCTTTAATTCTCGTTTTTTCCGTCCGCTGCAAAATGTCCTGGATCTGGAGTAATTCTGTGATGGAAATCAGCCCGCTGTTGTAACGGGATTCAAAAAG
>DATGMS010000185.1:0-7266 GCA_035307285.1 Cyclobacteriaceae bacterium | reverse complement strand
TTTAACCCCGAAAGGATCAAAAAACTTGTGCTCTATGTTGCTCCCGACCGCCGACCGAAGCCTTTTATGCGGGACATGAAGAAAAGCCGGCCACGTAGGCAGAAGGATCATAAGGAACTATGGGTTCTATATGTCTTTGTGGTTCATTTTTTTAAGACTCTAAAAGAAAAGGAAACCGACCACATAGGCACATAGGGATCATAGGGAACCATGTATTCTATGCGACTACGTGCTTAAAAATTTTTGCTTTAATCGTTTGAAAAAAAAGAAAACCGAAAAAATGCACATAAGGGTCATAAAGAACTATGTGGTCTATGTGTCTATGTGGTTCATTTTTTTTTATAGCCTCTAAAAGGAAGAAAACCGGCCACACAGGGATCATAGAAAACTCTGTGTCTAGGTGGTTAAAAAATTTGCTCTGATTGTTCTAAAAAAACCTAACCCCCCGACTTTTTAGCCCTATAGCCATTTTGGGTCAGTATTTCCAAAACCTTATCCCTGAGGTCACCCTGAACAATTATTTCACCGTCCTTGGCGCTTCCCCCTACACCGCATTTGTTTTTGATCAGTTTTCCCAGCTCTCTAAGATCATCCTCGGCCCCCACAAAACCCGTGACCAGCGTTACCTGCTTACCCCCTCGAGACTTTTTATCCAATTGGACGCGGAGATTTTGCTTTTGGGGGGGGAGAGTGGTTTCATCTTCTTCCTGCTCATTAAATTCAAAATCATGACTGGTGGAATACACCACTCCATCCCTTTTCTTCCAGTCGTTGCTTTTCTTCTTCGTCATGTGTTACTTGGTGATTTTCATGGTCCAGACCGGTCTTTTGGCGTGGTTTACCACATCTTCCGCAATGCTGCCACTCAAAAGATGCATAAAACCTGTGCGTCCGTGGGTAGCCATGGCGATCATATCTGCATTGATTTCCTGCGCATATTCTATAATGCCTTCTTCTTCCGAAGTGCTGTTATAGATAACAGCCTGCGTGTTGCTCAATCCATGGGTGGTGATAAAAGATTCAATTTTAGCGCGGGAGTCTTTGGTAGTTTCGAAGAAACTGGGTGTATTGATTTTCACAAGACTCAGCTCAGCACCAAGAAGTTCCTGAAGGGACTTGATATGCTGAATGACTGTTCTGTTGTCCTCGCTAAAATCACTGGCGAAAATTATCTTTTTGATCTGGTCTGCATGGGTCGGCCGTTTGACAGTGATCACGGGACATGAGGCATGGCGAACCACCTTTTCGGTATTGGAACCAATCAGTAATTCCTCCAATCCGCTGGAGCCTTTCGATCCCATGATTACCAGATCGGCTTTAATGTCGGTGATTTCGGACGAGATACCGGCGTATGGATTGCCAAAGGAGATCCGCGTTTTGAATCCGTAAGGCTTATTTTGGTGCTCTTCTTCAATTTCCTGCAATTGCCGCTTTCTCTTCTCGACAAGCTCAACCATATATACTTGGTTCAGCTGGGCAGAATCCAGATTCATTTCCCCCATGGTGCTGAAGCTTTGCGTGGTGGGAGTTTCTACAATGTGGACCAGCTTAAGTTTGCCCATGGTTTTAGTGGCAAGCTGCTGCGCAAATTGAAAAGCATACTCTGCTTCTTCGGAAAAATCAAATGGAACTAAGATGGTTTGCATGGCTATAGTTTTTTTGAGAATTGAATCGCAAATATCAGGCTAAAGCTAAAGATTTATTTCTATTTAAAGGCAGGCGTGTTGCCTAAAAATCATGAAAATGACTTAAGTCAGTTTTTTTCGAAAAGCGGTAATAGTCGCCGCAGCGTTATTCATCATAAGTGGCAGAGCCCGCTAAGTGGTCATGAAAAAACACCCGTAGCAGTCGGGGATATAGCTGCTATTTATCTGAGGAAAACGATTCCCGCCCCGAACACCAGTACCCAAATCAAAGTGGACATGGCCATTTTTTTTAAATAAGGATCCAATTGTGGAGATGTTTTTCCTGGGTCCGCAACAGCTTTGGCAATGCTGATCATAATCGGCGCCACCAGCAAGGCCAACAATCCCCCCCAAGCCTGTTCCACCAATACAAAAGCTACCAGCGAGACATTCCCAGCCAGAATAAGAAACCAATTGTACCGAACGGCTGCCCGCCGTCCTATTCGGACAGGAATAGAGTTTTTACCTGCCTTGATATCAGAGTCAATGTCCCTGATGTTGTTGATGTTCAAAACAGAAGCGCTGAATAATCCCAAGGAGATGGCCGGTAGTATTAAAGGAAAGGAAAATTTCAACGTATGCAAAAAGTAAGTCCCCAAGACCCCGACCAACCCGAAAAAGAGAAATACGGAAATATCTCCCAATCCGGCGTAGCCGTAAGGCTTGGAGCCTGACGTGTATGTAATCGCCGCAGCGATCGCCAGAATACCCAATCCCACAAAGGCAAGCAAAACAACCCAGTCCGTAAGAGCAATATACAAAAGTGCTATGCCGCTTAGGAAGGACAATACCGCCATAATTACCATGGCTCTTTTCATCTCCTTTGGGGAAATAACTCCTGACTGCACGGCCCTTATAGGACCCTGCCGATCCGCACTGTCCGCTCCGTGTACACTGTCCCCATAGTCGTTGGCAAGATTGGAGAGCACTTGTAGCAGGGTAGTAGTAAGGGCAGCTAAAACAAAGACTTCCCATCTGAAAAGGCCGTGATAATGGGCGACAAAACTGGCCATTAATATACTCGCCAACGCCAAAGGCAAAGTTCTTAGCCGTACGGCATGTAGCCAGGCCTGCTTCTTATTAGAAAATGAAATCCCCACTGAGGTATTGAAGTTTTAACGAAAAAGGATTGGAGGAAACTAGGATTGAATCAAATTGATGATTTCTTCATCCAAGGGCTTTACCGAGGAAGGGAAGAATTTCTTCAATTCTCCTTTTTCATCAATAAAATATTTGCAGAAGTTCCAGGTAGGTTCTTTGTCGTTCCATCCATTAAGATCCTTATCTGAAAGCCATCGATAAAGCGGGTGCTTGTCCACGCCTTTGACCGACACCTTGTCAAACATCTGGAAGGTTACCCCGTAGTTTTCGGTGCAAAACTGCTTGATGTCCTCAATGGTACCCGGCTCCTGTCCACCAAAATTATTGGCTGGAAAACCGAGGATGGCGATCTGGTCCCCATATTTCTCGTTCAATTCCTGCAACTCGGCATATTGGGGGGTATAGCCGCATTTTGATGCAACATTAACTACAAGCACTTTCTTCCCTTTATATTGATTGAAATCCACCACATTTCCGTCAATGTCATTCATTTTGAAGTCGTAGAAAGATTTTTCCATCAGCATATCTTCGAGATTGGTTACCTCTTCTTGGGTATTGTTGGATTGGCTGGATGTATTGCATCCGAGTGCCATAAAAGCGAGTATGGTCAACAGTGTCTTCATGTTACATTTTTTCGGGTACAACAATGCCTAATAAGGCCATTCCGGATTTTAGGATTCTGGCTACCTGGGCAGAAAGTACTACTCTGAAAGCCTGAGCCTTATCGTCCGATTCATTAAATATAGGAAGTTCTGCGTAGAAACGGTTATATTCCTTTGCCAAATCAAATAAATATTGGGCTAAGACAGAAGGGGACAGTTCCTGCCCCGCCTGTTTGATTTTGTCTCCATAATCGTTCAACAAGATGACCAGTTCCGTCTCCGGTCCTTCCAACTTGCTTAACCCTACAAACCCGTCAACGGTAAAGTCCATTCCTATCTGCTTGGCCTTTCTCAAAATGGAGGAGATCCGGGCATGGGAATATTGAATAAAGGGTCCGGTGTTGCCCTGGAATTCTATGGATTCCTGTGGGTTGAAAAGCATCCTTTTCTTGGGGTCTACTTTCAACAGAAAATATTTCAGTGCTCCCATTCCCAGCACTTCATACAGTGCTTGCGCCTGCTCCGCAGTAAAGCCTTCTATTTTTCCCAGCTCTTGGGTGTGCGCGGCAGCGGTCTCTACCATTTCCTTCATCAGATCGTCGGCATCTACCACCGTTCCTTCTCTGGATTTCATCTTACCTGAAGGAAGGTCTACCATTCCATAAGAAAGATGGAATAAGCCATCACCATAAGGTCTGCCGAGTTTTTTCAGGATGGTAAATAGCACTTCAAAGTGATAATCCTGCTCGTTACCCACCACATAGACAGAGCGGTCAATCTGATGATCCCTGTACTTCAAGTCCGCGGTGCCCATATCTTGGGTGATATAGACGGAGGTTCCGTCGCCCCTCAACACGAGCTTCTCCTCCAAACCTTCGTCTTTGAGGTCCGCCCATACGGATCCATCTTCTTTTTTGAAAAACACCCCCTTTTGAAGCCCTTCCGCTACAATATCTTTTCCCAGCAAATAAGTGTCGGATTCATAGTAATATTGGTCAAATTCGACGCCCATGGTCTTGTAGGTGCTAGCGAAGCCTTCATAGACCCAGCCATTCATGGTTTCCCAAAGCTGAACGACCTCCTTATCTCCATTTTCCCACTTGATAAGCATTTCCTGTGCTTCCTTCATTAGTGGAGCTGACTTTTTTGCCTCCTCTTCTGAGGTGCCGTTCTCTACCAGTTCGGCGATTTGCTTCTTATATTCGGCGTCAAACTTCACATAGTACTTTCCGGCCAAGTGGTCACCTTTTAAGCCAGAGCTATCAGGTGTTTCCCCATTGCCAAAGTGTTGGTAGGCTACCATGGATTTACAGATGTGGATGCCGCGGTCATTGACCAAATTGGTTCGGATCACCTCGAAGCCGTTGGCCTTGAGGATTTCTGAAATGGAAAAACCCAAGAAATTATTCCTTAAATGCCCCAAGTGCAGGGGTTTGTTGGTGTTGGGAGAGCTGTACTCCACCATGACTTTTTTTCCATTCGGTGGAAAATGCCCGTACTTTTCATCCTGAACAATTCTGCCAAAGAGCTCGATCCACGTGCTGTCTTCGATGGAGATATTTAAAAATCCCTTAACCACATTGTATTCCTTGACGACTGCTGAATTGGATTTGAGGTACTCTCCGATTTGGGCGGCTCCCTGTTCCGGAGAAGCCTTGGTGATTTTGGAATACGGAAACATTACAAAAGTGTAATTGCCGGCAAAATCTTTCCGGGTAGGCTGTAGCAATAGGGTAGAAGGCTCTACCTGATGGTCGTATAAGACCTGAAAAGCTTGGCTAATATCCTGTAAAATCTGTTCTTGTAGCGTCATTTATTTTTGTTAAAATATTTGTCAAAAATTAGCAACCAAAGACCTAGTGGTGGCTTCCAATATCTCGAAGGCATTTTCAGCCATCAGGTTTTCGGTATCCAATGTGGGGTTTACCTCCACTACTTCCCAACAGCAGACCCTTTTGTCCTTGATCAGTTCCATATTGAGTTCAATCGCTTCCTCTACGGTCAAGCCTTCGGAGACAGGCGTTCCTGTACCTTTGGAGATGGCGCTGTCCATGCTGTCTACATCGAAGGAGATGTAAACCTGGTCACATGCTTCAAGTCTCTTCAAAGCTTTCCTGGCAATCGCAGTTATTCCCTCTTTCCGTACCTCATCGACGGTGAAGTTTTTGATAAGGTGTTTTTTGATCAGAAAGTCCTCTGGTTCTTCGGTATCCCGCACCGCAATATAGACAATATCCTCCGCTAAAATTTTAGGTTTGTCTCCGCCGATCTTTTTTATCTGCTCCCAATAAGAAAGTGTCTCCGCCTGGGGTTCATTGATTTGGCATTCCAGATTATCCGTGCCGATACACATGGCAAGAGGCATCCCATGCATATTTCCGGAGGGAGAGGTGTATGGGGTATGGAGATCGGCGTGTGCATCGATCCAGATTACCCCCAATCTTTTTTCGGGATCAGCCGCCTTGATGCCCATGATGGTGCCTGCGGCGGTAGAGTGGTCGCCGGCCAGTATAATCGGGAAGCTTTTTTCCACACGGAGGGAATGAACGGTTTGGAAAACATTGGTCAGCACCTGGTAGACGCCGTCGATGTATTTGGCATAAGGATGACGATTTCCTTTCCAAAGAAAACTGTTGGCATCGGGAACATTAATAGGGTCGAATTGGGCAAAAAAATCAGACTTTTTGTCCAAGCTTGCCACTTTCAGGGCATCGATGCCCATGCTTGCCCCACGTGTTCCTGCCGCAATTTCAGACCTTACTTCCACTAATTTAATATTCCGCATACTGGATGGTTTTTATGTCCGCACATAAAGGGTAAACCTTTTTTCAAGGCTTAGGATTGGCCTTTAATTTCGGTAAAACTAGGGAATTTTGATGGGATAACCATTCCCAAAGAGCGTGTTGCCTTCTGCAGTCGTAGCAACAATTATAAAAAAGAAGTTGGGGTAAAAGTTGCCCATTTTAATTTAGCCATTGGTTTAAGTTAAAAATTAGGCAGAACCAAGAGGGTAAAATACAGGACTGTTGGTGACCTATGTGGGTCTATAACTTGTTTTTTTACAGCTGATTAGTTACTTTCCTCTTAGATTTTTTTTTCATTTGAAAAACTAACGATCATGAGCAACAACAACAATATTTCGATCCAAATTCCAGAAGAGAATCTTCAAATTGTACGGGAATCTCTAGCCAACATGGAGGCCGCCCTTATGCCGTTTCTCCTAGCTTTAAGCCCCGAGCAGCGAAGGACAATCCCCCGGATGAACGACGGCTCCAGACCTTTTGTCGCAAAAGTGATGGGCTACGCAACTAGTGAACCGAAGTTCGTCCCTCCTTTTGTCGATGTGAGGGAAATGCAGAAAGATTGGAACACACTCGCGGATTTGGTGCCGATCTTTCGATCCGTGGATCAGATTCGAAGCCTTTTAAATGATACCATTATGCTGGCAGGTTCTGAAGTATATGTGGCTTCTCTTGGGTACTATAAGTCGGTAAAGTTAGGGGCAAGGATGAACGTTCCCAATGCCAAGGCCATTCATGAAGATTTAAAGGAAAGATTTGAACGCCAAGGCAAGGCCAAGCCCTCGCTGGGGGTTTAACATCAATTAGGGGTGCCAATGGGCGAACCAAAGCCATTGGCTCCGTATTTTTTATTTTGAATATCGATACGGCAGGATCTGATCATGAAGTGCCAGATATCGAGACCACTTGGGCTGTTATCCTAACTGGATCATCACCCTCGGAAGGTCAACTGTGCATGACGAAGACCAAACCGTCCGCTAAAAAAGCCAAAAAATCCCTAGAGAAGGTTTGTGAGAGTATTCCCTAAGCCCAATAATAAACCAATTTTACGGTGCAGTTTACCAGAAAGGCGAGGTA
>DATGMS010000184.1:0-3493 GCA_035307285.1 Cyclobacteriaceae bacterium | reverse complement strand
GTATCCGTCTTGCCAATAAAAATTTAAATAAGGAGCTCCTTTGGTTTTAACCCATTTGGAAGATCTTTTTTTAAGCTCTTCTAAAAGTTTCATCTGGGTTATTTTCCGCGACAGTAAGCAGAGGATATGCACATGGTTCCGGTATCCCCCTACCTGCACTGGATTACATTCTAAGCCCCTGCATATACCTCCCAAATACTCGAAAAGAGTCGCTTTTATGTTGTCGTCTATCAAGTTTTGACGGTGCCTGGTACTGAAAATGATATGTACATATACTTTTGATAATGATTGTGACATCTCCTTTTGCTTTCGCCCCTGTGGGCTTGATTATTTGTTTTACGTAACAAAGGGCAGCGCCCTAGGTGAATTCTGTTGCCCCGATGGGGCAGGATATAACGAGATATTTTCATAAACCGGGGGAGCATCTTTAAATAAGATAGTGGGGCTCGATCCGGCAAATTTCTTAAAATCCTTTATCATGTGCATGGGGTCATAATATCCTGTTTGGTAGCAGATGTCCAGCCAGTTCAGGCTTGGTTGATAGGTCTTCAAATCCAAGGCGAGGTTAAACCTCCTGATTCGTGCGAACAGCTTGGGGGAAAGGCCGACCTGCTGTATAAATTTCCTTTCGAAGGTTTTAAGGCTCATGTTGGAATGATAAGCCAGTTCCTCAACAGAATAGATCGCCGGTTGGCTTACCATGAAACTCGTAGCTTTTTCAAGTCCCAAGGCTTTAATTCTGCTTTTGTTAAGGCTGGCTAAAAGAAAACTCTCCGTTAGCTGGAACATCTCCACTGCGCTTTTTGCTTCATGCAGCTGTTCGTGCAGCTCTAAAGTTTCTTTGGAAATGAGGTCATCCGCATCTCCCAAGCGGTCGGTCAATTCGGACGGAGGAATCCCGAAGAGTCTATAGAAGCCCGTAGGTTTAAAATGGATGACTAATAACTGTACATGACCTTTGAAATGGAGGGATCCCTTCAGGGAAGTAAGCAATCCCGAAAAGCCAAAGTCAGGCGTAGATCCTTTTTTAAGAATAACCATTTTCTCGCTGGAAGCAAGATTAACAAAATCATGAATTTTGCAATTAATCATAAACATCATGTGGATCTCATGCTGCGCATGCATCGGCTTGTAAAAGTCTTGTTCGCCACAGTCAAACGTCCTGATTCCGATAGATAGCACATATTCTCTGAGCAGTGCATGAGGGATATGTATCTGCGTATGCACCATATTCATATATTCCAACTACATAAAAATGTCGATTTTTTACTATAAATATAGCAGGATTTGGGTTTAAATTTGATTTAAATGTTTGAAAATCAATTAATAGGGTGTGATTAATTTCTTCAAGAAATGAATATAAAATTATGTTTGGTGCCCGTCTTTTTCATTTCATGTCTCCACTTGGGTTTTTCCCAAAATGCAGCGGAAGAGGAGGAAGCCGTAAAAAAAGTAATCCGTTTTGAAACGGAATCCTACTTAAAACGGGATTCCGTGGCTTGGAAGGAACAATTTATCCAGAATGAAAAAACGTCCCGAACCGATACAGGGTTTGGATTTTCGGAAAGCTATGTGGGCTGGGACAACTTTGCTCCCATGATGATCCAGTGGATAAAGGATTCTCCCAAGCCTTCCCCCTATACCGATATCCAACAAAGCAACCATTTAATAAACATATCCAATGATCTGGCCTGGGTGGCTTTCGACCAGCTCTTCAGCACCCCCGAGATTGATTCCATAGCCCCCTGGGGCTCCCGGGAATTCCGAACCTTGATCAAAGACAGCGACAGGTGGAAGATCAGTTCCATTGTATCTATCGATACCGCAAGCCATATCAGCACCGAACCAGTGTATATGGAAGGCCTTTTTAATTATCTGGGATACAGGTATCTGGAAGACGATATGATGGACAAAGCTCTGAAAGTTTTTAAGCTTAATGTAGAACTATATCCCAAGGCCTGGAATCCCTATGATAGCCTTGGCGAAGCCTATGCTTTAATGGGCGATAAAGACCTGGCGATCGAGAATTACAAGAAGTCAATCGAACTGAATCCGGACAATGAACATGGTAAGGAGATGCTGAGGAAGTTGGAGGGGGAGTAAAATTGATGATCAAGTAAAGCTTAAACATGCTTGGTATTACAGGGCAATTCAGCTTATAAAAATGGTTTTTAAAAAGTCAAAACAAATGATTGTAAAAATGTTGCTAGCGTCCGTAATGCTGCTTTCATCTTCTCGACTGGTATTTTCCCAAAATGTATCCGAGGAGGAAGCCGTAAAAAATGTGATCCGTTTTGAATCGGAATCATATATGAAAGACGATTCCGTTGCTTGGAAGGATCAATTTGTTCAGGACGATAAAACCAGTATCGTCTTCACTAGATTTGGATTTGCCCAAAATCACGTCGGCTGGGACAACTTTGCCCCCATGATGATCCAGTGGATAAAGGATTTTCCCTCACAATACACCGATTTACAACAAAGCAACCACATCATCAACATCTCCAATGATCTGGCCTGGGTGGCCTTCGACCAGCTCTTGAGCACGCAGGGAGCGGATTCCATACCAGCCAAGGGTTCCCGGGAGTTCCGGACTTTGATTAGGGACAACGACAGGTGGAAGATCAGCTCCCTTATAACCATAGATACTACAAGTTATTTCAGCACCCAACCAAAGTACATGGAGTACCATTTCAATTTCCTTGGATACAGATATTTGGAAGACGGTATGATGGACGAAGCACTGGAAGTTTTCAAGCTTAATGTAAAACTATATCCCAAGGCCTGGAATCCCTACGACAGTCTCGGCGAGGCCTATGCTTTAATGGGTGATAAAGACCTTGCCATTGAGAACTACAAAAAGTCCATCGAACTTAATCCCGACAATGAGCGTGGGAAGGAGATGCTGAGGAAGTTGGAGGAGGAGTGAGACAACTAAGTGATTATCTTTTAGAATTTAGCAGCGTGTTGTTAATGATGTTTGGTTTTCGGTAGACAAGTTACGCAGATTATCCGCGGGAGATATTTAGCCATATTCAGGTTTGCTAAACACGGCTTCTTCAATCGCCTCCAATATTATCCCACAAGCCTCCCTGATCTCTTCTTCGGTAATAGTCAGGGGAGGAGCAATGCGCATGGCATCATCACAAAACAAAAACCAGTCGGTGACTACACCCAGCTCAATCGCCCGGTCGATAATCGGTTTTAGGATTTCAAAAGATTCAAACTGTACCGCCATCATTAATCCCTTGTTTCTGATTTCCTTGATCTTAGGGTGCACCAGTAAAGATTTGATCAAATCTGCCTTCTCCGTTACTTGCCCGATCAAATTTTCCTCCCGAAGTACCTGGACGGTTGCCAGCGATGCCGCCGCGCTGACCGGATGGCCTCCGAACGTGGTCATATGACCCAAAATAGGATTGTTCTTAAATGCCGACATGATCTCATTGGACGATATAAAAGCTCCAATGGGCATTCCGCCACCCATGCCTTT
>DATGMS010000183.1:0-3690 GCA_035307285.1 Cyclobacteriaceae bacterium | reverse complement strand
AAAAGCCTTCATTTTTGAAAGATGTCCAATTTCTGTTAATTGGCCCGGCATGGCTGATGCATTTTATTTATAAACGCTTTGGGTTTGCTTATTGAGTAAATACACCTGAAGACCAACAACAACAATAGCCGGCAATCAAGGCCAAGTCATGTTCAATAGGATTGATTCTTTTCCTAGGAGCTCCAATTAAACTGTGGAAAGCTTAATCAGCGGCCTTGCTGTTGGGAGAAAACAAAGAATCCAAACGACTCAGTGCCTGCTGGTTGGTCGGAGCGAAAATGCTGTTGAGGATTGACTTCTTCTCCCGTGAAGTCAATCTCCAGTTTAACGACGCCTTTTGCACCTCATACGCTTCCTGCAACTGCCGATCATCCAAGGGTTGAGTGGGCAATATCTCCCGGACGTAGTTTTCTGTGCTGTATTCAAATTCAACCCGTTCCAGTGTGAACGGCAGGACTTCCTCCATCAAATGGAAAAGGCTTTCATTATCCAACGTCTGCACATTGTCCCAGTTAACATAAATATTCTGTATAGGGATAACAATCTTTTGAACCAGCGACGGGATCGGCTTTTTCTTTACTTCGGTGACTTTCTCCGAATCCCGAATAGTCAATAAAATCACTCCCGATGTATTTTCGCGGATCCAATCCCTGAAAACAAACGCAAACTTAAGCGCATCCTGAATCCCAAAATTATCCGCCAATCCCGCATCCATGGTGGACATGACAGGATCGGAGGGCAGCTGAATATTCGGGGTAATAAATGGAAATGTTGCGCCCATCCTCAAGGCACTGATAAACCTCAGATTGCCCGCATCCTGCTCCCTGAAGAAGCGGCGAAAATCAATAGCCTGGCTCTTTCCTATTGCCTCAGCTTCCCCAGTTGAAAAGGACATATAGCTCATGGAATGCGGAGAGATCATCAACTTTCGGGCATCGTTGATCACCAAGGGAGTCACCGGCAACATGGGTATATCGGCATTCCATTCGGGCTGCCAATACTCCATCAACGACTTGTCCAACACGCCTTGGGTATTGAGATTGAGCTGACGCTCAAATGCATAACCCCTGTCCTTAAGGTAGGATCTCCCATTGTATTCGAAATGCTGACTCCGGATCAGCAGGTCATTCACCAAAAGCGTAAAAACAATGGGGTTAAGGTTGTCGGAAGAAATTTGTTCCAAGTATATTTCGTTGGTGAGATCTACAGAAGAATCGCTTAGTGACCTCAAATAGAGCTCCCTAAAGAATGCGGCGCCAATGATCCCGCCCGATGCCCCCGAAATCAACCTTGTGTGTTTAAACAGCTTCCCTTCGGTAGTCTCATGGACTTGCTGTAATACCTTTAAGGTCCATAGGGCTGCCCTTTGCCCTCCCCCACTAGTGGCGACCAACACCATCTTGGGCTTTTCATTAGAGGAAAATTTCCCTCTCCAATTGTTCAAAATCTGAAGGGCGTGCCTGCGGTCTTTCTGGATGGTGTCCGGATGGATCAAGGAATCAAGGCGATCCAAGTTATAAATGGCAGGCGATACCGAATAGTCCATTCCGAAAGCAGCATGGGGACGGTTCAATAGTGGGCTTTGAGAAAGTAAGTTGAGCAGATAAAAAAGAAGCACGATCACGGGTACCGTCCAACTCTTCAGCCAAAAGGTTACCGCACCCACGATCATGGTGAGGATAGAAAATAACAAAGTGGCACTCATAGCAGCCGGAATCTGAAGAAACAGGTGTTCCCTGAAGAGCCCCAAAAAGAAAATCAAAATGATCAAAACCAGCTGGATTAAGAAAAGGTTTAGATGGTTTTGATCGAAGACCTTCAACAGCTGGTGAGTTTTAAACCTGGCCAAGTCTGGTCGGGCATATTGGATTTTAAGGTTAGTGGCAAGATAACTGTGTACATTATCTGTAAAGTTTCTCCGCTCTTTGTATCTAAAGAAAATATTGGCTCTCGGTATTTTTATCTTACGCAGCCGTTTATCCACTGTGTCTGAAAAAAGCACAAAAAAATCCTTGTTGGCCCATTTGAAATAGGTAAACATAGAATAAAAGGCCAGCAGACTGCCTCCGACAAAACCCAAAAACATCTGGACGATTTCCCAGCGGCTTTCCAGTTCGTTATTCCATTGGAATCTCACAAAAGAATAAATATAAAGCAGGTAAAACAATAGAGGAATGACACTGTTGTTGACACAAAAATGTAGAAACGGTTTAGGAATAACGGCCAAAAATTTAAATCGGGCACCGTCTTTCATATAAGTAGTCATATGAAATGACATCGTGAATACCGCAAATCCAATTCCCATTAAAAAGAAACCCATCCAAGAGACCCGGTTCAGATATTCCGGATCTAAGAAAAGATAAGGAATACCCAAAACTGTCCCAAATCGCTCTAATACGATCAGGACAAGGGTTAGCCACATAACTAACAGGGCAAGATTTTTTTTCAGATGAAGAATCAGCAATTGGCTCGGGAAACTGTAGAAAAACCTATGCCACATAATCAATTTATATTTCAACTTTAATGTACAGATTCTTATTTAAGTTATGGACGGGAAGCCCGTAATTTTGTGTTTTTATGAACCGACCGAAAAATACCCTGCGTCACCCGACACCACCAGCTTTATTTGGCGAACTGGGGAAATCGCGTTTTCGCCCTGTCAGAATTTCTGAATTTAATTGGGGCTTTATCCAATTGGTAGTACCTTCGCCATTCAATCGAACAGAGAATTTTCAATGAGGACGTGGTTTTTGTGCAAAGTAAAATATGCCAAGGAAAATGAGCAGGGATTGCTCAAAAATGTATCAGAACAATACCTAGTGGATGCGGTGTCCTTCACGGAAGCTGAAGCCAGGATCTATGACATGCTTGGCAGCGTGATCCGGGGGGATTTCCAGGTCACCAATATCAGTAAAAGCAATATTGTGGATGTTTTCTTCTATGATGATATCGATATTTGGTATAAATGTAAGGTAAGTTATGTAGTGGCGGATGCCGACAGCGGTAAAGAAAAAAAGGTGACCCAATTCATGTTGGTTTCTGCCCACCATGTCAAGGAAGCATACGAGCGCATATATGAGAGCCTCAACAATATGTTGGTCAGTTTTGTGGTACCAGACATCAATGAAAGTCCAATTGTTGAGATTTTCCCTTATGAAAAAGACGACGAAGAACTTAATCCCACCTTCCAGGGAAAGGCTGTCTCCATTAATGAGGCCGAGGGTACGGTAAAAATCGGAGCCGAAGAGACAGTTGACGAGGAGGAAACGCTCTAATCCACAAACATAAGCTAAATAAGAGGGCTGGAAATCAGTAGTAACAAGTGATCTTTCACTTTACACTTTATAATTTCCAGCCTTTTCTTGTTTATTTCAAAAAACAAACCACATAAACCTTAGGAAGAAATCCTTTTTTAATAGTATATTTCTTTTCTATAAAGAAACTAACATCTTGTTCTATTCTATGAAAAAATCTTTAGTTATTCTTTTCATTTTTTTGATGAGCTTGAGCGCTGTCGAAGCCCAAGACGACAGACCAGATCGCGTAGGGGTAGGTATAGGACCTGCAACAATGTATGGGGATAATACTGGCATTACTAGACAATTTAAATTTAAAGTCTTGCCTGCATTGACTTTTGATTACCACAAAAAGCTCCATGCCTATTTCGATGTGAGGGGTAGCTTGGGTTGG
>DATGMS010000182.1:0-5603 GCA_035307285.1 Cyclobacteriaceae bacterium | reverse complement strand
TAGAAGCAGCCGTCAATCTGCTGTGTGTAATAGGAAAAATCCTCCGCAGCCATCCATATATCCAGATCGACCACATTTTCCTCCCCCAGATAGTCTTTCGCCGCATGAAGTGCCCTATCGGTAAGCTCGGGGGCATTTTGTAAAAATGGATATCCCCGCCTTACTTCAAATTCCGCGGATCCTCCCATTGCTTCAGCAATTCCTTCTGCCAGCTTGACCATTTGTTTGTTGGCTTGGCTCCTCCATTCCTCATTCAGGGTGCGGAAGGTTCCCTCCACTTTGACTTCATTAGGAATAATATTGGTGGCACCGTTGGCGATGATCTTCCCAAACGAAAGTACGGAAGGGATCTTCGGGCTTGCATTTCTGCTTACGATCTGCTGCAAAGCCACAATAATATGGGCCGTAATCAGCACGGGATCGACTAGGGTTTCAGGCATTGCGCCGTGTCCGCCTTTTCCTTTTACAGTAAGATACAGCTCATCCGCACTGGCCATATACATCCCCTTCCTGAATCCGACCTTGCCTACAGGAATTAAAGGCATCACATGTTGACCTATAATGGCACTCGGATGGGGGCTTTCTAAGACCCCGTCTTTGATCATCAATGACGCTCCTCCCGGTATGACTTCTTCCCCGGGCTGAAAAATTAACTTTATGGTACCTTCAAATTCTTCTTTAACTTCATTTAATATCCTCGCTGCCCCCAGCAGTGATGACGTGTGTACATCGTGACCACAGGCATGCATCACCCCGTCATTTTTGGATTTGTAAGGTACATCATTGGCTTCCTGAATAGGTAGGGCATCCATATCTGCACGAAGAGCCACTATTTTTTTTGCCGGGTTTCTCCCCTCTATTAACGCAACCAATCCCGTATCGGCTTTTTTTTCTATGTGCGCAATACCGAACGACCGCAGCTCCCTTTCGATATAGGCGGAGGTTTCGTATTCCTTAAAAGATAATTCCGGATTAGCGTGAAGGTGATTTCTGTAATCTATAATCTGGTCTTTGTACAGACCGGCAAGCCCTTTAATTTTATCTTTCAACATTTTCTAGTTCTTGTTCATTCCCAACCAGATCTCTTTGAAATCTGTCTTGTAGGATTCGAGCAGCAGGGAATCTTTCCTTTATTTTTTCGTACAAAGACAACGCTTCTATCCGGTTGATGTATTTGCCTACTTTAACCAGGTACCTAGGCTGTTGATATTGCATGTCCGCCTTAATATCAGGAAAAGACTTGTATAAATCATTTCTGGTTTTGAAGGCTAAGTCACGATCTACGCCACTATATACTAGAATAGTAAATCCGCTGAAATAAGGCTCTTCCCTCTTACTCCTTGCAAAATGGGACAGCGCCTCTTCCAAATCCTGATCTACTGCAACTCCCGAACCAGGCCGTGCCGGGCCTTCCGTTATAGAAGGAGCCTTAGGTTCGGGCAATTCCCCGTAGGTAATCCTGCTGCTGGACAGATCCTCGGTATAGCTTGAGTACCTATCTGCCGAACTTCCGGTTTTGGAAATATTAATAATCCCGCATCCTGCGGAAAACAGCAAAACCAATATCCAGAGGGATCCTTTTCTAAGCATGGTGTTCCAATTAATCTTCAATCACTATACATTTAGAGGAAGCAACATCCTGTTCCACACTTTTGAATTTTACATCCTTCAACACCTTACCATCCGTGTATCTGACAGAAACTTTATCGTTACGGCCATATACTTTGTCGGATTTTCGAGGTGCTACTACCTGTGGAGCAGGCCGTCTTGGCGCTACAGCGGTTCTGTTTCCTCCTCCAAGCGTGCTTCCAGCATCCTCTTTCGACGCTTGCACTTTGGGCTCTTGTGTCCGCTGGGCCTGAGCTGCACGGACTTGATCGGGGTCCTGTCTCGGTAGTTCCGATTTGGCCAAGAAGGAAATTACGTCTTCATTGAGTTTGCCGATGAATCTCTTAAACATTTCAAAGGCCTCGAATTTATAGATCAACAAGGGGTCTTTTTGCTCGTAAACCGCATTTTGAACCGATTGTTTCAAATCGTCCATATCCCTTAGATGCTCCTTCCAATTTTGGTCGATGATGGCAAGGGTTACATTCTTCTCAATAGCTCTTATCAAGTCCCTCCCTTCATTGCTGATGGTGGAGTCCAAATTAATAACTACACCAATCTGCTTAAGCCCATCTGTAATAGGCACCATGATTTCTTTTACAGTGGCACCTCGCTTAGCATGCACATCCAACAATATCGGCATAGCCCTCTCAAGCATAGATTGGTTTTTGGCGACGTAATGCTGGTATGACGCATCAAACAGTTGTTTGGTGAGGAGGCTATTGTCCTTTGTTTTCAGATCCTCCTCGGCCAGTTTAAAATCGATCCCCAACGAACTGTAAACATTCATTCGGGTATTCTCCAAATCCTCGGTTGACTTTGCCATGTCTACTAAATCTGAAGATACATCGTACATGATGTTGAGTATATCAAGTTCCAGTCTTTCGCCCATTAGAGCGTTTCTCCTTCTTTTGTATACCACCTCCCTCTGGGAGTTCATGACATCATCATATTCCAAAAGTCTCTTCCTGACCCCAAAGTTATTTTCTTCTACCTTCCGTTGGGCCCTTTCTATCGACTTGGTAATCATGGAATGCTGGATTACCTCCCCTTCTTCCAATCCCATTCTGTCCATCAATTTGGCGATCCGCTCAGAGCCAAAAAGTCTCATCAAGCTATCTTCCAAGGAAACGAAGAATTGGGAAGATCCCGGATCACCCTGACGACCTGAACGTCCCCTCAATTGTCGATCCACCCTCCTGGATTCATGTCTCTCAGTACCCACAATGGCCAATCCGCCAGCAGCCTTTGATTCGGGTGTCAGTTTGATGTCTGTTCCCCGACCCGCCATATTGGTAGCAATGGTCACCGTGCCGGATTTACCCGCCTCAGCCACCACATCGGCCTCACGGGCGTGTTGCTTGGCGTTTAGTACCTGGTGCTTGATTTTTCTTAAGGTAAGCATCCTGCTCAGCAGTTCCGAAATCTCCACAGACGTGGTACCCACCAACACCGGCCGTCCGGCATCTGTAAGCTCATTGATTTCATCTACTACAGCATTGAATTTTTCCCGAACCGTTTTATAGACCTTGTCCTGTCTATCATCTCTTTGAGTCGGCTTGTTCGTCGGAATGACTACCACGTCGAGTTTATAGATTTCCCAAAACTCACCCGCTTCTGTCTCGGCAGTACCGGTCATACCGGAAAGCTTGTGGTACATCCTGAAATAATTCTGCAACGTTACTGTGGCGTAGGTCTGGGTGGCATCCTCCACCTTGACATTCTCTTTAGCCTCTATGGCTTGGTGAAGGCCGTCTGAGTATCGCCTTCCTTCCATCACACGACCCGTCTGCTCGTCTACGATCTTTACTTTCTGATCAACTAAGATGTATTCTGTATCTTTTTCGAACATACAGTAAGCCTTCAGCAGCTGGTTCACCGTATGTATCCGTTGTGCCTTGACTCCGTAGTCTTTGATCAGTTCTTCCTTTCGTATCAGCTTTTCCTTGTCATCCAGATCCGGATTCTTTTCCATTTCGGCTATTTCCACACCGATATCAGGAAGGATAAAGAAATCGGCATTCTCGTTTTTCTTGGTGATTACCTCGATACCATTATCTGTAAGATCTACGGTGTTGGATTTCTCGTCGATGGTGAACAATAGCGGTTCATCCGCCTCAGGCATCATGCGCTTGTTGTCCTGAAGGTAATAATTTTCGGTTTTTTGAAGTATCACCCGAACTCCCGGCTCCGAGAGATATTTGATTAAAGGTTTGTATTTGGGCATCCCTCTAAATGCCCTAAAAAGTGCCAACCCGCCCTCTTTTTGGTCTCCTTCTTTGACCAGTCTTTTAGCCTCAGTCAGATAGCCCTGCACCAGCTTTCTTTGCTCTTCCACCAAGGTGGCCACCCTGGGCTTCATCTCATAAAATTCATGCTCATCCCCCCGCGGTATAGGCCCCGAGATGATCAATGGCGTTCTTGCATCATCGATCAGGACGGAATCGACCTCATCGATCATCGCAAAATGATGTTTACCCTGTACCAGATCCCCCGCATCACGGGCCATATTGTCCCTTAAATAATCAAAGCCAAACTCGTTGTTCGTACCATAGACGATGTCAGAGGCATAGGCCTTTTTTCTCCCAGGGGAATTTGGTTGGTATTTGTCAATGCAATCCACAGTAAGTCCATGGAACTCAAAAATTGGCGCATTCCATTCGGAGTCTCTTTTTGCGAGGTAATCATTGACGGTAACGATATGTACTCCCCTCCCAGATAGTGCATTTAGATAAGCTGGCAGAGTGGAGACCAAAGTTTTTCCTTCCCCAGTGGCCATTTCCGCTATATTACCCTTGTGTAGAACTACCCCGCCCAATAGCTGCACGTCATAATGTACCATATCCCATGTCACATCTGTGCCGGCTGCATTCCATTTGTTGAGCCAGGTGGCCTGGTCCCCTTCTATTACTACATTGGGTTTTAAAGCCGCCAATTCCACATCTCTAGGAGAAGCCTTAACTACTAGTTTTTGGTTCTCTTTTAACCTTCTCGCTGTTTCTTTCACTACGGCAAATGCGCGGGGAAGAATTTTTTCCAAGGAGGCTTCCAATGCCTCATTTCTGCTTTTATCCACCTTGTCAATCTCATTAAACAAGGCATCTTTGGCATGAACCTTATCTGGTGCCAAGGCATTGATCTCCTCTTTATACTTTAGAATCTGATCATCAAAGCTTTTTAAATCTGCGTTTAAGAGGCTTTTAAGCTCAGTAGTCTGCGCACGCAGCTCGTCGTCACTCAATTGCTGCAACTTATTATATTCCGCTTTAATCTGCTCTACAACAGGAAGAAGCGTTTTTATATCTCTAGCTGACTTGGTACCAAAGACTTTCCCAAGTCCCTTTATTATAAAATCCAACATGATTAGCTTAGTGTATTATGGTGCTAAAATTACTTTCTTTTTAGGACAAATGATAATGATTCCTTTAGATTTGATGGGTAGCAATAGATGACGGCTATGCTCAAGAAGGTGCCGTAAATTCGCTATTCCCGGTCCACTTTAATACTACCGTGGAAAACCTGCTCTGCAGGGCCAATAAGAAGAACGTCCTTAAAGCTTCCATCCGGATTGCTAGTGAAGCTTACCATGAGAGTTCCGCCTAGCGTTTGGATTTTAACCTTATTTTGCCCTTTTATAGCCCCTACTACCAACGCACAAGCGGTGACCCCCGTTCCGCAGGACAGGGTTTCATTCTCTACGCCACGTTCATACGTCCTGACAAATATTTCCTGATCAGAAATAACGGAGACAAAATTGACATTCGTACCCTTGGGATAACGGTCACTGTAACGGATCCGCGCCCCCTCCTCTACCACAGGAAAATCCTTAATCTCATCAACTAGCCTTATATGGTGAGGTGAACCTGTGTTGACATAAAAATCTTCCTCTATAGTGGAAATACCTGTCACGGGGCTCATGCCTAACTCTACCTGTCCTTGATGAAATCTCGCTTCATGTGGACCATCAATGGCATAGAATCGGCAACTATCTGACA
>DATGMS010000181.1:0-3424 GCA_035307285.1 Cyclobacteriaceae bacterium | reverse complement strand
TGAAAGGGTCTTCCTCATCTGGAAAGGCCTTCTCAAAATAAGCTCTATAGCCGCTTTCGTCGAGGCGCTCCATGGCCTCGTCAGGCGTGAGATCCATTTCCACATGAGCCTGAATGGGACCTACCGCCTGTTCTTCCAAAGTTCCGGCACGGCCGTCCCAAAATTGTGCCTCAAGAAAAGCCGCATTAAATACAGTAGGGCTGTTCCTGGGACCTACACGCCCAGAATCTCCCATCGCAATCGTTCTATGGTCGACGCCTGCCGCTCCCACCACATGGCAGGTATTACAGGAGATAATTCCTGAGCGGGAAAGCCGATTTTCAAAAAATAGCATATGGCCGAGGTCAATCTTTTCCTCAGTCATCGGATTGTCTTCCGGAGCTTCAGCCTCTGTAGGGATAGGTTGGAAAATTTGGGAATATTCACTATCTACAGTTTGCATGGAGCCGTCTTCTTGTTGGCTGCCAGAATTGCAGCTCCAAAATAGGAGGAAAGACAAAAATGCGATACCTGAAACAGCAACAAGGAAGGTAGGTGAGTGTTTGGATCTTATCATACCGAAAATAGTTTAGAAGGTTCGTCGGATAGATTGTACGCGGTTTTATAATTTTCCGAAATACCAGGTGACTATCTCCAAAAACCTAGCCAATCCAACCTGACCTATTTGCTGCATCAACTTCAATGATCCTTATTTTGAGCTGCGGAAATTTTGATGGTCTATAGGTTCATAGGCAGGTTTCGACTTTCTCAGGTCTACTTTTTTATCTAGTGAAATACATGGTGCGGTTGTTTAAGACCAATGCGGCAGCGGATGAGAAGGGTTAAAAGCAATACTGTGTAAATTCGTCTCCAAAGCCTTGTTGGTTAAAGAGACATGTTTATCTTTCAACAAGATCCTGTGCATTCAAGCTTTAGAAGAAAGCTTGGGATGGAACCGGCGCTGTCTTTAACAGGTTACCTTTTTTATCTGATTCAGATCCTAAATCACGCTCAGATTATTCCCACGCAATTACTTGTAGGTTGGGAGGTTTGATGGTGACTTATTTGTTGACGCTTATTTAAAGCCACAACCTTAAGCGATAAATGAAGTTAAAGAGAAGCTATAAAGCATTAATAACCTAAAACAAAAATATGAGTTCGATAGACCTCCCACAGATTTACAGCGTAGTTCCTGCCATTTTACCACCTGATCAATTATTTGGGCCGCTCTTTCACGATGTTCAGATGAAAGAGGTTTTTTCAGACTCAATAACCTTTGCGGATTGCTTCCCAAAGCGCTCTCCAGAAGAAATCTCCAGCTTGTACGAAATTCAAAAACATCATAAGGATTTTAATCTTTATGCGTTTGTGGCGGAGTATTTTGAAATTCCATCGCCTATCCAAACTGATTATGAGAGTGATCAGCGACTACCGGTTACGAAACATATCAGCAAGATTTGGCCGCTGTTAACCCGGACTTCGCAAACGAATTGCTCCATGTTGCCTGTACCCAAACCCTACATAGTTCCTGGAGGGAGGTTTAGGGGATTGTATTATTGGGACAGCTACTTTACCATGTTAGGTTTACAGTGTGCCGGAGAGGATGAACTGATCAGGAACATGGTGGAAAACTTCGCTTATTTAATTGATACCTATGGGCATGTTCCCAACGCCAACCGCAGCTATTATCTGACGCGTTCACAGCCTCCGTTTTTTGCTTTGATGGTGCGACTTCTTGCTGAAATCGATGGAAAGGATGTGTTTACCAAATATCTTCCCCACATGCAAAAAGAATACAATTACTGGATGGACGGGTACTTTCGTCTTTCGGATAGGGAAACAAATTTTCGTAGAGTCATCTTGCTTCCCGATGAGTGTATTTTAAACCGATATTGGGATGATCTTCCCGCTCCCCGTTCTGAATCATACGTTGAGGACGTGGAATTGGCTCATACTTCCGCTCGTTACGGTGTGGAGCCAGGGAAGATTTACAGACATGTAAGGGCGGCTTGTGAATCAGGCTGGGACTTTAGCTGCCGTTGGTTCAGGGATGAAAGGGAAATGGCCACCATTCATACCACCGATATAGTACCTGTAGATCTAAACTCCCTTCTATACGATCTTGAAATGACCTTATCCGAAGCTTATGCGCACAGCTCTTTTTCCGAGCCATCGGTTTACTTCCTTGAAAAGGCAGAAAAGCGGAAAGAGGCGTTGATCAAGAACCTATGGGATGATGAGACAAAATTTTTTATGGACTATGATTCCGAATCCAACAAGTTCACAAAGGTAATGTCGCTTGCCGGGGTGTATCCGCTTTTCTTCAATATGGCCACGAAAGAACAAGCACATCATGTACACGACCATGTTGTCAACAGCTTTCTACAAGCTGGGGGAGTGGTTTCTTCTCTTCATGAGAGCGGACAGCAGTGGGACTTTCCAAATGGATGGCCACCATTGCAGTACCTTACCTACGTTGGCCTCCGCAATTATGGCTTCAATGACACCGCAGAAGAGTTGAAAAAGAGGTGGATGGCCAACAATGATAAGGTTTTTAAAGAAACCGGGAAGATGATGGAAAAGTACAACGTGGTAGACATTAACTCGCCTGCCGGTGGAGGAGAGTATCCCAACCAAGATGGTTTTGGATGGACCAACGGTATTTATCTTTGGTTCAAGAATAACCCCTGATATTGCATGGCGTGATCCTGTCAGCCGTGTTCCAATTCCTTGTTCGCTTCTTCTTTAACAAGCAGATAAGGCTGTGCTCGTAAAATACAGGATTTTTTTCAGCACAGCCTGCTGGTTCTGGCTATTTGTCAAACCCCTAGTTCGAGGGTGGAGGGGCTGGGATGTCCTAGCTTATACCCATTTTAATTTTTTCGATTCCCCAACATGCGTTTTTTAATCTACATCTTTTAGAGCGATATAGCCTTAGAGATTGAATGGTCGCTGGGAATAGTTATTGGTATTGAGATTTTTAGAACTGAAATACCGCATACACCATGAAGCAAGAACAACAGCTACGCTCACATTACGATCTCATAGTTTTTTGCCACTTAAGATGGGAATTTGTTTATCAAAGGCCCCAGCATATTATCAGCCGCATGGCCCAGCACGGAAAAGTTTTATTTATTGAAGAGCCCCTGCCATTTGCACCAGAAGAAGAAAACACAGCCCGTATTTATCAAGTGGGGGATGCTATTACTGTACTTCAGCCCCGGGTGCGGGACATTGAGGACATAGGGAAAGTTTTTAAAGATATGGATCAGATTTCCGCCAGAGTTGGATGGATGTATTCCCCTGCATTCATCCCCTTGTTGAAAACTTTCGCACTGGACAAAGTGGTGTATGACTGTATGGATGAACTTACGCTTTTCAGGGGTGCCGACCCGAAGCTGGTAGAGCAAGAGCAAAAACTGCTATCCGTTGCCGATATGGTCTT
>DATGMS010000180.1:0-10101 GCA_035307285.1 Cyclobacteriaceae bacterium | reverse complement strand
TTTAATTTCGGTGCCTGAACCTTGTTTTTTCTAGGATCATTGCCGTAATTGGACTGCAAATTTACGCCACCCATTGATAAATGCAAAAATTACAGCGATTCTTTCTTACAAAACTTACGATATTATTATTGCTACTATTACAAAGCTTTAATTGTCAAGCGAATAACCAAAGTATCAAAAGAGCAGATTCTTTGTTTAATTCCAAAAACTATCAGGAAGCATTGGTAATTTACGAATCCATCCTTCACCAAGATCAATCCTATTCCCCGGCCATGTTGCTAAAGATGGCATTTATTTCCGAAGGAGTGGGTGATTTCTCCAAAACGATCCTCTACCTGTCCAAATACTATGACCATAATCCCAGCCCTCAGATTCCCAATAAAATAAAGGAGCTGACCAACCAGAATTCCCTTTCCGGTTATTCTGTTACTGATAGGGAGCAATTTTTGAGCATTTTAACTAAAAATAGCCAGACAATTACTTCAACATTAGGGTTATTGTTGCTGGTATCATTAATTGCACTTGTGTTAAAGGGATTCCAAAAAGGGTATTTTATTACATCCTTGGTACTAATAGGAGCGGTGTTTCTCAGCAACAATTTTCTCGAGCAGCCCGAAACTGGTTTGATTACCGGAAATCCGTCACTGATCATGTCAAAACCTTCTGCCGGAGGGGATTTAATAAGGCAGGTAGGTCCCGGACACCGGATTGTCATCAAGTCCTCCGTTGATATTTGGTATAAGATAGAATGGGAAAACCGGGAAGCCTATGTTAAAAAGAACCAAATCTCTAGAATCTAACCCAAATAAACGCAGAGGATATATTTAAAGCTGTGAATACTGGAAAAGGGTAGGACGAAATAGGTGCAGGGTAACCTGCTGTTCATCGCTTTGGCGCCGGTTGTTTATTGCTCTTCCTCTACATCCACCAAAGATAGAATTTCGCCGGGAGACATATACAACGCCCGGATTTTGTCTTTATACGCCTCGGGCAGCCTATCATGGTTAAGTACAAAATCTTTGGTTGCGATAATAGCCTTTCCCAATCCGTTGGCGACTGAGTGGCTGTCCGCAGTAATCTCCGCCTGTGTGACGAATTTGTTGGAAAACACATACCTCACCCCGAAGGACATTAGATTTACTGCGCTTCTATCCAGATAATCTTTGATATGGCCGAGTTCATGTCCGATCCAACCCAACAGCACCTCGTGAGGCAAGTCCTCAATAAGAACCATTTCATCCAACAGTTCTAGATGCCGGCTGATCTTTATTCTATACGTCCTATTGTCCTTGTTATTGAATAAAAGAGACCCGACTTTAGGCTGTGCCTGCATCACCGAACCACGGATTTTTGTCTGGAATTGAAAATCGATCTTCACATCCAGCAATTCCGGGTAATGAGACAAAGCCAGGAGGGTAACTTCCCTGATTTCATCAGGAATATCCTTGTTTACACCAAACCTTTCGAGATTAGAAACCAGCTCTGGGAGATCATCAGGAATGATGCTTTCCATTTGATCTTGAAGGCGGTCCATAGAAAATAGAGGGTTAAGGAAAAGAGTAAAGAAAAGGAGAATACTAATCATGCTGTAGAATTTTCGAAATTGATGCCATACAGTACATCATAATAAAGGGAGATGAACGCAACAAAGTTCCATTATAGTAAAAAGCAGATAGTGACAAGCATATTGCTTATCACTATCAAAAACTAAAAATCCTCCTAAACAAACCGTTTTGGGGCTAAAGGGCGAACACTTTATCCCCTTTATTATAATCCACGCATGGATCATACCTTCCAGGCGTCTCTACATAGCGTAAAGCCTTAGTAGCCCCTATTTCAGACGTGAAATATCCAAGTACTGTCAGGTCTTTGAGCATGTGTATGTAGTGTGGACCTTGCTGTCCTTCAGCTTGTGCTTTTTGATTTACCTGATTCAAGAAGTTAGTTCTTTCCTCTGGACTGGCTTCCACAAAATCACTTCCCACTTGATCTTTGAACTCTTTCCTCAAATTGTTCAGGCCCTCCACGAAAATCTCCTGCTGTTCTTTATTATAGGTATCCTTAACCATGAGGACCATAAAGGCTCCAATTTGGGTAGCCTTGGCGCCGGGAGTATCCGTAGTTGGGATAATAGTTTCCCCTATCTCATCCAAAAAAGCAATATCCCTTTCGGAAAATTCCAATCCTTCTATTCGATCTTCTGGCGCACATCCTGTTAAGATAACGCTTGCTCCTACCATGGTGCCGCCCATCATAAGCACCATGCTCTTCAATGCATCTCTTCTGTTCATTGCCATAACGTAGCTATCTTAAGATTATAAATTTCCTTTTTTAAGTTCGTTAACAGCAAAATCAGCGGCCCTTGCTGTCATCGCCATATAGGTTAAGGAGGGATTTTGCGAACCGGAAGAAGTCATAGCGGCTCCATCTGTCACAAAAACGTTCTTGGCATCCCAAACTTGGTTATTGCCATTCAGCACCGACGTCTTGGGATCCCTGCCCATCCTGGCGGTACCCATCTCGTGGATCCCCTGGCCCATGGTGTAACCTGAATCATAGGTCTGGATATTCTTTAATCCGCCGGCTTCCAACATTTCCGCCGCGTCATCCATCATATCCTTACGCATTTTCATCTCGTTATCCTTTATCTCTGCGTCCATTACGAGGACATCCATACCCCACTTATCCTTCTCTTCACTGCTCAGTCTGATTGTGTTTTCATGATAAGGCAGTATCTCCCCGAAGGCGGTCATCCCCATTGACCAAGGCCCTGGCTCCGTCAAAGCCTCCTTTAGAGGAGCTCCAAAGGACAGCTCTGCAATATTCCTGCTCCAGCCACTTCTGCTTGCAGATCCTTGATAACCGAATCCCCTCACATAATCCCTCTTATCTCCGCCGACGTTTCTGTATCTCGGAATATATATACCCCCGGGTCTTCTACCAAAGTAGTACTTGTCTTCATATCCTTCCGCTGTTCCGTTAGCACCCAATCTGAAATGGTGGTCCATCACATTGTGTCCGAGTTCACCGGAGCTGCTGCCCAATCCTTCAGGCCAAACATCGGTGGCAGAACGCATCAAGACGGCAGTGGAGTTGAAAGCAGAGGCGCACAAGAATACGATCTTTGCGTTGTACTCGATTGTTTCATTCGTCTCGGCATCCAAAACTTCTACGCCAGTAGCTTTTTTGGCATCTTTGTCATACAATACCCGCGTCGCAATAGACCAAGGTCTTAGCGTAAGGTTCCCCGTAGCTACTGCAGCCGGAAGGGTGGAGGATTGCGTGCTGAAATAGCCCCCATAAGGACATCCCAAGGAGCATTTATTCCTGTACATACATCCCGCTCTTCCAGGCAGGGGCTGGGTAATATTGGCCACCCTGGCATGGATGAAGTGCCTGCTGTCGCCGAACCGATCCTTGAACCTCTTGGCAACATCGGTTTCCACACAGTTCATCGGCATAGGCGGCATAAACTCACCGTCGGGAAAATGAGAGATGCCGTCTTTATTCCCTGAGATTCCCGCAAATTTCTCCACATAACTGTACCATGGCTCTAGATCCTTGTACCGAATGGGCCAATCCACCGCTATACCTTCTTTTAAATTGCCTTCGAAATCCAAATCCGAAAGTCTATAACTTTGCCTTCCCCACAACAGTGACCTTCCACCTACCTGATATCCTCTAAACCAAGTAAAAGGCTTCTTCTCAATATAGGGGGAATCGGACTCATGGGCCCACCAGTCTATATTGAGTGGGTTAAGCACGTAATCCCTTCTTAAATTGGGATGATTCTCCGTCAACTCTACGGTTCGTCGTCCCCTATGGGGCATTTCCCAAGGTGCGGTGGAAGCATTGTGATAATCCTTAATATGCTCCACGTTAGGCCCCCTTTCCAAAAGAAGGACTTTTAAACCTTTTTCTGTTAACTCTTTCGCTGCCCAACCTCCACTGATTCCGGAGCCGACCACTATCGCATCATAACTTTGGTTTGCCATAATATTGCTGGAAATTCTATTTTATTAAATGACCTTTAAATATACAGTTTTTGTTTAATATTTACTTTAGCCTAGTCCATAATGGTTATGTGAAATAAGCTGAGCATCCCTATTTACCATTTTTGTGGCTGTTTTCTTTTTTTGCATTAATGTCTTCTTCGATAGTGAGCTTGAACAATCCCAGCTGTGATGATCAAGGAATAATCTCGCTGCCATGGATCCAAGGGGCGGAAATGCCAGTTGTATTAAGAAAATTTTTCCAAAACTTCCTCCTTTCTCAGGCCCTTCTCCCTGAACGTGAGAAGAAACAACAAACTCACCAATAAGGCTATTGCAGAAGGGATCAGCCAGATAGACTTCCAGTCATGTACGCCGTTGAGCAGATAGTAATCAGAAACTATTCCTGCCACCCAAAATCCTATCAGCATTCCCAATCCATACGTAGCCAGGGTAATCAATCCTTGGGCAGAATTTTTGAACTGTGGCCCAGCTTTGGCGTCAGTATAGATCTGTCCCGATACAAAGAAAAAGTCATAGCAAACTCCATGTAGCGCAATCCCGACGATCAACATATAGGTGCCGGCCCCCGCATCCCCAAAAGCAAATAAAGCATAACGCAACACCCAAGCAACCATCCCAACTAGAATGGTTGTCTTAAATCCATATTTCTTGAAGAAAAAAGGCAATAACAACAGGAACAACGCCTCTGATACCTGCCCTATCGTCATCATTCCCGTGGCATTTGCCATACCAATCTCAGAAAGAAAGGGATTGGCGTTCTGGTAATAAAAAGCCAAGGGAATACAGATCAAGATGGCAGAGAGGAAAAAGACAGCATAATTTTTATCCTTTAGCAGCTTTAATGCATCCAATCCTAATAACTGTGCTATTCGTTGCTTCCCTTCTCTGATCGCCTTTGGCGGGGTAGGAGGCAGAAAAAAACTGAAAATACCTAAAGCAAGCGAACTTAGACAGGCTAAAAAGAACGTGTTTCGAAGCATCCCGTTGGAAAGCGCCTCCGTGCTGTCCCATTGGAAGGCAAAACTGATCAACAGCCCTGCGGCAATCCATCCTATAGTACCCCACACCCGCACGGCGCTAAATTCCTTAGCCGGATCTTTCATTTGTTCGAAAGAAACAGAATTTACCAAGGCCAAGGTGGGCATGAAAATCACCATATACGCAAAAACATAGGGGTAGAAAGTGCTGAAGTCTTCAGATTGGTACATCGCATACATTAAGCCAGCGCCTATTAAATGAAGGATCCCCAATATTTTTTCGGCGTTAAAATATTTGTCAGCAATAAGACCAATGATAAATGGGGCGATAATGGCTCCAAAAGATTGGGTTGAAAATGCAGCGGCGAGTTGGGCTCCAGTTGCATTCAAATTTTGCCCTAAAAACGTCCCCAAGGTTACATACCAGGCTCCCCAGATAAAAAACTCCAAAAACATCATGGTAGACAATTTTAACTTTACGCTGGAAGTCATGGAGTTGAGTTGAAGGATTGGGCCATAAATTAATATTGAGGCAAACTAATCAATTATTAATTTAATTTTATGCCTTTTTCCCTTAATTTTATCCTTGTTGAGGTTTCTAGCAGCGTTATAACAGATGGTCGCTAGGATCACCAAAACAACAAGACCGCAACATTAACGTCAATGAGAACTTCGGCCTTGGATCGGGCAACGGGAGGCACAATCTTTTCTTAAGGAATTACTATCGAGACTTCCTTCGAACCGGATGATGTAGGGGAATAGGTGTTAAATCTAAATTTACGCGATAAATTAAAAATGACAGATAAAAAACTAAGAATGGGTATGATCGGTGGGGGGCCGGGCTCCTTCATCGGAAGTATCCATAGAAATGCAGCTGCTTTGGACGGACTGATCTCCTTGTCGGCTGGATCTTTTAGCAGTAAGCTGGAAAAATCTTTGGAACTGGGTAGGGAATTGTTTCTACCAGAAAGCCGGATATATGCATCCTACGATGAGATGTTCGACAGAGAACTGCAATTGCCCGAAGAAGATCGAATAAATTTCGTCAGCATCGTCACCCCAAACCATCTTCATTTGGATCCTACCATAAAAGCGCTAAAAAGCGGCTTTCATGTCGTGTTGGATAAACCAATGACATTGGATCTTGAGGAGGCCAAAGAACTTTATACCATTATTAAAGAATCTGGCTTGCTATTTTGCCTCACCCATACCTATACCGGGTATCCTATGGTCAAGCAGGCCAGACAACTTATTGCACAGGGAGAACTGGGAGAAATCCGAAAAGTATATGTGGAATACCCACAAGGCTGGCTTTGGAAGAAATTCGAGGATGAGGACAATAAGCAGGCAGAATGGCGGACTGATCCTGCCAGAAGCGGTATTGGGGGATGTATGGGAGATATCGGCACCCACGCATTTAATCTGGCCGAATATGTAAGTGGCCTTAAAGTAGCTAAACTATGTGCAAATCTGAATATCCACATAGAAGGCCGTCGCCTTGATGATGATGCCCAGATCTTATTAAAGTTTGAAAACGGTGCCTCGGGAATGTTGGCAGCTACCCAAATTGCTACCGGAGCGGAAAACAACCTAAAAATACGGATATTCGGCGATAAAGCGGGCCTTGAGTGGCAGCAGGAAGATGCCAACTCACTGATCATAAGACATCCGGAAAAGCCGGATCAAATCTACCGTGCCGGTTCTTACGTCCCTTATCTATCCTCTTTCGCTTACGAGAATATCCGTACTCCGGCTGGGCATCCTGAAGGTTATATAGAAGCGTTTGCAAATCTCTACCGAAATTTTGCCAGAAGCTTAATGGCACGCAATTCCGGAGCATCTCCAAAACAAGAATGGCTTGATTTTCCAGGTGCGGAAGATGGATTACGGGGAATGGCTTTTGTGAAGCTTGCGGTGGAAAACAGCCAGTCGGATATTAAATGGACGGAATTTAAGGTGTGAAGTAAAAATTCGGAAGACCGAAGGCCGCTGTGGACTTAGATCCGTCGACACCAAATACTATTGTGAACGTAGTAAAACTGAATTATCAACTAATCTAACCCAATAAAACATGAAAACTATTAAAGGGCCGGCACTTTTTCTGGCACAGTTTGCAGATGACAAAGCTCCATTTAATTCTCTGAAATCAATCTGCGAGTGGGCAAAAAGCATTGGCTATGAAGGCGTACAGATTCCCACTTGGGTGAGTAGTTTTATCGACCTTCAAAAAGCCGCGGAAAGCAAGACCTATGCAGATGAAATCAAAGGCATCGTCACCGACGCAGGACTGCAAATTACGGAGCTTTCCACCCACCTGCAAGGCCAGTTGGTAGCTGTTCATCCAGCCTACAATGAGCTTTTTGACGGTTTTGCCCCAGTAGAATTAAAAGGTAATTTAAAAGCGAAGGGCGAATGGGCAACGCAGCAATTGAAATATGCGGCTAAGGCATCGCAAAATATGGGTTTGACCGCTCACGCAACCTTTAGCGGAGCCCTCATGTGGCATACCGTATATCCATGGCCTCAACGTCCTGCAGGATTAGTGGAAACCGGTTTCAAGGAATTGGCCAATCGATGGCTTCCCATTTTAGATGCTTTCGAAGAGGCAGGTGCAGACGTTTGCTATGAACTGCATCCCGGGGAGGACCTGCATGACGGAGTGACTTTTGAGCGCTTCCTCGAGGCAGTCAACAACCACAAGCGGGCCAACATCCTTTACGACCCCAGCCACTTCCTGTTGCAATGCATGGACTATGTCCAATTCATCGACTTCTACCATGAGCGGATCAAGATGTTTCACGTTAAAGATGCCGAATTCAATCCCACTGGTAAGCAGGGCGTCTATGGCGGATATTCCAGCTGGATAGAGCGGGCAGGAAGATTCCGTTCACTAGGGGACGGACAGGTTGATTTCAACGCTATCTTCTCGAAACTATCTCAGTATGATTTTGACGGCTGGGCTGTCCTTGAATGGGAATGCGCCATTAAACATCCAGAAGCCGGAGCCATAGAGGGGGCTAAGTTTATAAAAGACAAAATCATCCGCGTAACTGAAAAGACTTTTGACGACTTCGCTTCTGCGGGTCAGGACGAAGGATTAAACCGCAAGGTTTTGGGCATATAAAAACATGAAATTTTCTTGGGCAGGCATTTTCTTCCTGGCAACTTTGTTTTTCTCCTGTGGTAAGGCATTAACGAAAAGAACGGTTACCTCAACCTCTCCGGAAACCCGGGAAATCCGGCAAGAACTGCTCGTACAAAGAGTGGAGCCTCTGAAAGGATTGGCTAGGATACAGGAAAATGACTGCCCCAGTTGTCATGCAGTGAGCCGAGTTAGCGTCGGTCCATCTTACACAGCTGTGGCTGAAAGATATGAAGCTACAGAAGAGATGATCGCAATTCTTGCTCAACGAATTATCTCCGGCAGTGTTGGAAACTGGGGAGAAATCCCGATGACCGCCCATCTTGAACTAACGCAAGAAGATGCAGAACAAATGGTTAGATTTGTATTCACGCTTAAAAATTAAATATTCATGAAAAAAACAATGTTATCATTATCCGCATTATTGCTACTGGCCTCTGCTTGTGGCACCTCTTCCACCAATGAGGGCAACAGCGACGTAGTAGCGGACCAAGAAACAGAACTTATGGAAGAAAATGGATGGATAGAATTGTTTAACGGCCAGGATCTGCAAGGCTGGACTAGCTATGGACAGGCCACGGCAGGAGATGCCTGGAAAGTAGAAGATGGCGTGCTTCATTTCGATGCCAATGCAAAGAAAAATGAAGGTTTATCTGGGGGTGATCTGGTGACAAAAGAATCCTACGATGATTTTCATCTTAAGCTGGAGTGGAAAATCTCTGAAAATGGCAACAGTGGTATCATGTTTTATGTCATCGACAACGGCGAATTTGATGCACCGTACCACACGGGACCTGAATATCAATTGCTGGACAATGAGGGACATCCCGACGGAAAAATCACTTCCCATAGAACAGCGGATCTTTATGATCTGATCGTATCTTCGGAAGAGCCAGTAAGGCCGGTAGGCGAATGGAATGAGACGGAAATCATTTGCAAAGATGGCAAATTGGAGTTTTACTTGAACGGGGTAAATACCGTTACGACTACCATGTGGACTGAGGAATGGGACCAAATGGTAGCAGGAAGTAAGTTTAAAGATATGCCGGATTTTGGTAAACACAAGGAAGGAAAAATTGCCTTGCAAGATCATGGTGATGACGTCTGGTTCAGAAATATCCAGATCAAAAAGCTGTAAGGATAAGAAGCAAAAAGGGGAGATTTCGTCTCCCCTTTATATTTAAAGAATCCTTAGCTTGATAATTAAAGGCCTGACCTATTCCATATTTCCCAGGAAGCTTCCGCTTGTAGATGAAGCATCTCTAAGCCGTTTTTAACCAGTCCTCCTTTTTCGCCAACTTTCCTCATCAACAGTGTATTTTCCGGATTATAGACCAAGTCATATACCTTGTGCATACTCGATAAATACTGTGTGGGAATCTCTGGCATTTCCTCGGTATTGGGAAATGTTCCCAAAGGGGTCGTGTTGATGATCAGGTGATGTTCATCAAGAATGGATGGTGTGTTCGCTAGGTCAGCATATTTAACCATAGCCATATTACTGGATTTACTCCTCGTCACCGTTAAAAAAGAGATGCCCAAATCCTGAAGGGCTTGCTTCACCGCCCGGGAAGCTCCACCTGAACCCAACACCAAGGCTTTAATAGTGTCAGTGGGCAACCATCCCGATAAAGATTGTTTGAAGCCAATGTAGTCGGTATTGAAGCCTACCAATTTTCCATCAGCGATTTTGATGGTGTTGACTGCCCCTATGGATTGGCAGCCAGGTTCCAAATCATCCAGATAAGGGATTACCTGTTCCTTGTAAGGAATGGTGACGTTTAACCCCACAAGATCCGGGTTTTCGTTAAGCACTTGTCTGATTTTCCCGATGTCTTCGATTTCAAACATTTCGTATTGGCAATCCTCCAACCCTTCCCTCGCAAACTTGTCAGTAAAGTACTTTTTGGAGAAGGAATGTTTTAGCGGAAAGCCGATCAGCCCGAATTTTCTCATCTGGTTCTTA
>DATGMS010000179.1:0-2990 GCA_035307285.1 Cyclobacteriaceae bacterium | reverse complement strand
CGATCCGCTGCAGGAAGTTCCATTATCAAGAAGCAACTTAGCGGACAGCAGATACTGGACATGAGCGAGGCAATAACTGAATTTAAATAACATGAGCGGTAAAGCAAAATCCTTCAAAGAGCTGATAGGAGGAAGTCAGCCGGTGCTGGTCGATTTCTATGCCACCTGGTGTGGTCCTTGCAAAACGATGCAACCTATATTGGAAGACGCTTCCCGACAACTTGGAGATAAAGTCAAAATTATTAAAGTGGATGTGGACAAAAATCCTGCGGCTGCCAATAGTTATCAGGTAAAAGGCGTCCCGACATTGATCCTTTTTAAAGATGGGAAAATATTGTGGAGGCAATCGGGAGTAGTCCAAGCCTCCCAATTGCTTCAGATCGTAAATAAGGTGGCTTTTTAGAAAATACGACTCATCCAAGTCGCAGAGAAAACCACTATAAGGTATAAAGGGAGCAGGAAGAATCTGATAAATCCTGCTCCCCACCCAGCAACAAAACATTTCAAATCAAGCCTTCCTTCCATTCATGGATGTGCAGGGCGCCTACACTTTCAAAATCAACATTAAATAATGCAAGAACTTCTTGAATATCTCAAGCAGCCATGGCCTTGGTATGTCGCCGGGCCATTGATCGGATTAACAGTGCCCGCCCTGCTGCTGCTGGGCAACAAATCTTTTGGCATTTCGTCTTCCCTAAGGCATATCTGTGCGGCATGCGTACCTGCAAAAATCCCCTTTTTCTCCTACGATTGGAAAAAGGAAGCGTGGAACCTGATGTTTGTTCTGGGGATTTTGTTAGGAGGGGTTCTAACTGGCATCTTTCTTTCTAACCCTGACCCTATTGCTATTTCCAGCGCAACACGACATGATCTAACCGCCTTGGGAATTTCTAATTTCGAGGGCTTGATGCCGATGGAAGTTTTCACTTGGGAAAATCTATTTACCCTCAAAGGCTTGTTCTTCTTTATCATCGGTGGGTTTCTCGTTGGCTTCGGAACCAGGTATGCTGGAGGGTGTACCTCCGGACATTCCATCATGGGTATCAGCAACCTTCAATGGCCGTCTTTGGTGGCCACTATTTTCTTTATGCTGGGAGGTTTCACAATGACCCATTTGTTGTTGCCACTCATCATGTCACTAGTAGGATTTTAATTCGCTAATTATGAACAAGTCTTTTAATGCAGAAAATACTGCAGGTTTACAGGAAAAATTCGATGCGCCTAATATTAAACAAGGAGAAGAAAACGTCACTGGATTGATCAAGTATCTGATCATCGGGACATTGTTCGGGATCGTATTTTCCAAAGCAGAAATCATTTCATGGTTCAGGATTCAGGAGATGTTCAGGCTCCAAAGCTTTTTCATGTATGGAGTGATTGGATCGGCTATTTTAGTAGGGTTAATTAGTGTCCAACTGATCAAGAGATTTGATATAAAGACCTTATCCGGAGAAGTTGTTTCTATCCCCGAAAAGAAATTCAAGAAAGGGCAAATCATCGGTGGATTTATTTTCGGTCTTGGCTGGGCATTAACAGGTGCTTGTCCAGGTCCGCTCTTTGCCCAGATTGGAATTGGATTCACAGTAGTAGCGGTCACTTTAATCAGTGCTGTCCTAGGAACTTGGGTATATGGTAAATTTGCCGATAAGCTGCCAAACTGAGTGTTCAGAGGAGAAATAAGCCTTATAGGAACAGGGTGTTCCTATAAGGTTTATGAGCTCCTATCTTTAGGTTCCTGTTGCTTTCTCATATTCTCCGCTACCATGGGATCAGGCGTGACATGGCTGGCTCCGACCATAACTTTATTTTTTAAACCGGACACAACTTTATCATCTCCTTTCATTAGGGCTTCATAACCATCTTTGGCGACTTTCTTTGCGTCTGCCAAATTTGCTTCTTCGTTAATTTTAGATTCTCCCATATTTGCCTTGGCAAAAAAGCCTGTGTCTGTCGCCCCAGGTGCAAGAATCGTCAAGGAAATATTGGTGTCCTTCAGTTCATTCCTTAGTCCCTCCGACCAAGAGTGCACAAAAGCTTTTGTTCCATGATATACGGCCTGCCATGGGCCCAGCATTTCCCCGGCAATGGATCCAACATTGAGAATTTTGCCATCATTTCTCGCCATCATGTCTTTTAAGAAGCATTTCGTTAGGATCACGTAGGCACAAATATTCAACTGGATGATGTTGAGCTCACTTTGGATATCATTGCGGACGAATTCCCCGAATACCCCTTGCCCCGCATCATTAACCAACACATCAACAGTAATACCCTTTGCTTTTACCTCATCATAAAGCTCAAAAGGAGCATTCGGTTCCATTAGATCTTTGGGAATGGTATGGACCTCAACTTTGTGCTCCTGCTGAAGTTCTTTTGCCCTCTGTTCCAGATCATTGTGGTTACGGGCCACCAGTATTAGGTTATAGCCCCCTTGGGCAAATAGCTTGGCGAGCTCAAGGCCAATTCCGGCAGAGCCACCAGTAATCAAAGCGGTTTTTGGAATTTTCATGGTATTTCATGTTAGGGTTTACGGAAAAGCTACAAGCAATTTCGTTTCATCAAAATGCATCAATTGTACCATGTTGACCAAATAATCGTAATATTGAAGCATATGGATGTTCTGGATATCTCCTGCAGAATTTGTGTCACTTCCTCTCCCCAGACTGTCTCCGTAATTCTTCATTAATTGTATATCCTTTACACGATAATGGGAGTGCCTCTAGCAATAGGATCTTTAATGAGTATTTTTGTCGTTATGGCTCAATTTTCGTTGTTCTCAATGCAGAACCCACAAGTCAAATTGCACAAACACTATAACCATGGATAACGAAAAACAACATAGGTCAGAGTCAGACAGGGCAATCCCTGAAGAAAAGAAAAAAAACCGCGAGGAAGAAATTGATGAGGAACTGGAGCAAACCTTTCCAGCAAGCGATCCGCCTTCCTATTCCAAACCGGGGAATGACAAGGATGAGGACGTATAATTCTCT
>DATGMS010000178.1:0-5894 GCA_035307285.1 Cyclobacteriaceae bacterium | reverse complement strand
CCGGAAAAGCTCCTACTCCCGCCTATCCCGCTCGAAACAACCCATTTGACCGGATTAAGCCATAAGAACGCGGTATTATCCATGGCACGGCTGGAAGCCAATTCTGCTCAAAGCAATTTCTTTATCTGCATAGGGGATCAGCCTGAATTGGACTTTGGAGGCAAGAGACATCCGGACGGGCAAGGTTTTGCAGCCTTTGGCAAGGTAACTACAGGGATGGATGTGGTGCGCATGATCCAAGGGCAAAAGGACGTGGGACAATATCTAGTGGACTCGGTGGGCATCGAAAGGATCACCCTATCTAAATAAACTCCAGCAATATTTCTACCTAAGTCTCCGTGTCGAGAGTAACTCCTTCAGTGTTGGTACAGATGGCCGTAAGAATCATTCCTAAAGGAGCCGTCCATGAAGGTTCTCAATTTTACCCGTAGCAAAAAGAGAGCATATTATGAGGTGAATTTTGGAGGTTTTAAGTTTCACCTTGGGTAAATTTCAATTGCTACTTTGAAACAGGAACTAATCCTTCTGTTGAAAGTGTTCATCATTCCGTTGTCGCCTCCTCTATATAGATGGTTCAATTCCATACCTGATCCCTCTTTAGATGCTTCTGCAGCTGTTCAAACATGGTCGGCATATCTACCAAAAACATCAATCTGATGTAGAATAAACCAGTGCCCTCGCTTCTCCAAGGAGAAATTGATAAAAATACCGCGCAATTGCTTACTTTTGTAATGATGCGGAGTTATTAAGGCACCATCTTAGAATTTGGGATTGAAGGCCAATTCCGAAATATAAATCATACCTAAAATAAATATGGGAAAATCACAGGAAACGTTTAATAAAAAAGAAAAAGAAAAGAAAAGACTAAAAAAGAAACAGGACAAAGAACAAAAGAAAGAAGAGCGTAAAGCTAATTCTGATAAAGGGAAAAGCGTGGACGAAATGTTTGCTTATGTGGATGCTGATGGGAACATTACCTCTACTCCACCTGACCCGTTGAAGAAAAGCGTCATCAAATCCGAAGATATACAGATCGGCGTCTCCCGACAAGAGGCCCCGGACCCAGCTGACTTGATCAGGAAAGGTACAGTTACGTTCTTCAACGATTCCAAAGGTTATGGTTTCATCAAAGACCAGGAATCTCAAGATAGTATTTTTGTGCACGTCCACGGCTTAGAGGATGAAATTAAGGAGGGTGACAAAGTAACCTTCGAGACAGAAAAGGGTCAAAAAGGGCTGAATGCTGTGAGGGTCAAGTTGATCGGCTAAGTTAACAGAAGGTGAAGTCTTGTTGTCCGACCGAAAATCGGACACCGGATCTTCCTCTTGGACTATAGTAAATTCAAAGACATCTACTCTGCAAGACATTTAGCCGATCCTGCTTTCCCACTTTAAACTCATTGGTTGAGTATGGGTGATGCTTTCCAAAAGCTTGGTCTTTGAGAAAGAAGAATTATCCGAGTCATAGGCCATCCCATCCCGAAAACCAAGATGAGAAAATTCATTAGTCAATATAGTTGAAATGGCTGCTGTGGGTTTGCCTGAACCCATCTCTGTAACAACGTTATTTATCATTGCTTCAAGGCTGATATTTGCGCCACCATCAATTAGCTTTTTGGCTTCCGTTAAAAGGCTAACGTAAAAGGAAGACTCGACTGTGGCGTCTCGTTTGGTTAAGACAAAATCATTTCTGATAGATGTAACCAGCTCAAATATCCTGGAAGCAATTTTCCGCTTTAAAAAGGTTCGAGCGCTATTTTTTGTCGGCTATTTTGGCTACCTATGCTCATGGTCCGATCAAATTTCCTCTCCCTGAATTCCCTACGCATTCATATCGCCGAAAAACCGGGAAATGATTTGCCTTTGATATTTATACACGGCAACTCCATGTCGTCCAGGATTTGGCAAAAGCAAATGGATGACACAGCTTTCTCCAATCATAGATTGATATTTATTGATCTGCCCGGCCATGGAGACTCTGCCCGGTCAGAAAATCCCGAAAAAGATTATAGCCTTCCGGGATATGGACAGGTACTGCTTGAGGTAATCCGACAAATGCATTTAAAGAAGTATGTAATAATCGGATTTTCTCTAGGTGGGAATATAAGCCTAGAAGTACTTACCTCATTGGTGGGCTGTCAGGGATTGCTCCTCTCCGGAGCGGTTTTGGCCGAAGGGCCGGCATCTCTATCCCAAGCTTTAAATTCCCTGCCGCCCATTTCGAACATCTTCAAAGCCGAAGTAAATAAGGAGGAAGCTGAGAAGGCGGTTCGTTTGTTCTTTAATAAAGTTTCGGAGGAGGATAAAGAGATATACTTGGCAGATTTTTTAAATACGGATCCCAATTCCCGATCATTTCTCTCGAAAAGTGTGGGAGAGGGAAGATTTTCCAATAATATAGACATCCTCCAAAAGACTTCCATTCCGGTAGCATTTGCCACTGGGCAGCATGACCAATATCTTGACCAGAGGTATTTATGTTCATTGCCGATCAGCTTCTGGGAAGAAAAAGTAAAATTAATACCTGACGCAGGGCATCTGCCGCAATGGGAGAACCCTAAATTGTTTAATGAGCTATTGCTGCGATTTATAAATACTGTCAGCAATTTGCCGGAGTCTAGACTAAACCACGACTAAAGGCGAATTTCAACAGATCTGCCGTGTTTTTTGAATGGGTCTTCTCCAACATATTTCTTCTATGGGTATTGACTGTATGGGTACTTAGAAAAAGTTTGTCCGCGATACACTTACTGCTACATCCCTCCGCAATCCATTTAAGTATTTCTCGTTCCCTGTGCGACAATTTATCTTCCTCAGATTCTGGATAAAACAGAGTTTTTGAAAGGCAAACGAGCCCATTGTCTTTATCTCGGCGGTACACCGAATCCACGATTTTGTTGTCCTGCTTGTAGTCAGAAATATCCATGCAATAACCAAAAATTACAAGAGGGAGTCCTTGCTCATCAGCTTCCAGGACGGTAAACTGTTGCAATACCTGAATGGTCTTTCCATCCATTCTTTTCAATCTGTAGTTAATTGAAAACCAGTACTGTTCTAATTCATCTTTCACTGACTGGATAAGTAGGAGACGGGAGGGAAATGCGGCCGTTGAAAATACTTCCAAATCCTCTTTAACCATTTGATGGTGACAGAATGGGATTCCACCCTCCATAAATGCCTCAGGCGGAAACCCGAATAGATTTTTAATGTTCCTTCCCACATAATAATAGCCTTTTATCCGATAATCGAGAACAAAATAGCCGACAGGTCCGTGATTCATGTTTTTTTCCTGCCTCTCGCAATCGTATTGATAGCAATCTATGTCAGGCGAAGATTGGGAATGGAGACTTTCGGGAAATCGATGCATATAATCCCACAGAGTTATCACTGAAATTTTTCCTGAAGTTCGCATATACAATTAGTGTTATAAAAAGACCGTTAAAAGTATTCTCAAGTAATATAATATTTAGTAAAAACATTACTGATAAACAAGTAGGAAAAATATGGTATAGAAGCTAAATGGCACTATATGAATTTTGCCCAGTATAAAAACGGGAATCCAATCAAAGGGTTAAATAATCAAAAAATTAATGATGATCCATGATATAATTTAGAGGAGCCGAATTTAGTCCAAAGATAATTAAAGCAAAATCATCCATTGCGCGCCCGGCATCTATGGGATTCTAAGGGAAGTTTATCCCCAAACTGAGAACATCGTGCACCCAAATTGCTGACAAATAATCAATATATAGAAGGTTTGGCCTTTTCTATCTGTGAATCATCGTCCTCATCTGATTATTTGTATTTTTGAGCAAACAACGTTCTTGCTTCTAATGGTCGATTTAGTTGGAAGGATAATTGATTCCATTAACTGTCAACCTAAACCATATGAATGCTTTACCTTTTTATATAACCGGAATCGGGGCCTCTGCCGGGGGTATCCAGGCTATCAAGTCATTTTTTAATAACATAGAAAATAAACCAGGGACGGCGTTTGTAATCATTCAACATCTAGCAGCCGAACAAAAGGGATTTACCAAAGAGATTCTCAAAGAAATAACGCCACTACCTATCGTCCAGGTAGAAAGTAAGACAAAGGTGGAAATGGATCATATTTATATTATCCCACCATCCCACTTTTTAGTACTTGAAGAACAAAACCTGGTGTTAAAACCCCGGGAAACAAGAAGAAAAGTCAATGACGCAATTGATGTATTCTTTGAATCCTTGGCTCAGCAGGCGTCAGAAAAGGCAATAGGCATAGTGCTTAGTGGCCTTGGTTCTGACGGTGCTAAAGGGGCCCAGCTCATTAAGGAAAGGGGTGGGATCGTGATGGTACAATCCCCCGAGTCAGCCAATTTTAGCAGCATGCCCTTGGAAGCCATTATGTCGGACCATCCCGATGTGATCTCCCCTCCCGATAAGATCGCCAAAGATCTTATGCATTTTATTAAACATCCTTCGCTGATCTCTACCGACTCAGAGGATGTCGAGGGGGAAGACAGCACCTATGTGGAAAAAATAATCTCCTTGATCAATGAATTTTCAGGCGTAAATTTTAGAGACTATAAAAAAAATACGATCTTAAGACGCATTGACAAGCGCTTAAAAATCAACTACAAGAACAATGTCGAGGAATATTTCAATTTTTTAAGTGAAAAGCCGGAGGAAATCAGGATCCTGTACAATGATCTGCTGATTGGCGTGACCGAATTTTTCCGTGATAAAGAGGCTTTTGAACTTTTGGAGGAAAAAATCATCCCCGAGCTTTGTGCCAACAAAAAGGAATTTACCACGCTTCGTGTTTGGGTTGCCGGTTGCTCTACCGGCGAGGAGGCATATACGGTGTCCATGCTGTTGGACAAATACATTAGGAACAACAAATTACGTCTAGACTTCAAGATATTTGCCACCGATCTGGACCAGAAGGCCATCGAAATGGCTAGATACGGCAGGTTCAGTAAACACATCGAGTCGCAGGTGCCCAGCACATTGCTGCATCAATACTTCATCCAAAGGGGGGATTATTACGAGGTCATCAACGAGCTTCGAAAGAAGGTGATTTTTTCGGTCCATAATTTATTAAGCGATCCCCCCTTCATCCGCATGGATCTCATTACCTGCCGCAATGTTTTTATCTACCTGACTGGAGAAGTCCAGAAAAAAATCCTGTACACATTTAATTATGCTTTAAAAGACATGGGCTATCTTATGATTGGCGCCCATGAAAACCAAGCCGATCTCACCAATTTGTTTGAAACAGTGGATTACCGCTGGAAGATCTTCAGAAGCAAGCACAACCCTGCCCAAGCCATCGGAAACATCATCCGCCCCTCTTCTTTCTTCTCACAAAAAGAACGGGAAATAACGAGCCCCAGAAGAACAATTCCTATACCTATAAACCAGCAACAGGAATTCTTTGCGGAATTGCTTTTGGAGAAGTATGCGCCTGCCTGTATTCTCGTCACAGAACAGAATGAGGTGGTATATGTCACTGGCGATGCTGAGAACATCCTTACCTTCCCCAAACGCAAATCCAATCTTAATCTTTTTGATATGGTGCAAGGCAGCACTGCCCTTGCTTTAAGGAACGGTTTGAGAAAAGTAAGGGAAGAGGATCGGAACGTGGTATTGAGAAATGTAAATGCGGGTAGAGACAAGCAAGACAATGTAGTTTCTGATTTTTTCTTCTATTCCATTTTTAGCAGAAGCACCTCTCAGAAATATATCATTGTGGAAATTAAACCAGCGGATAGGAAAGAAGACAATCACGAATTTATGGAAATCTCCACAAGAGAGAACCTGAAGGAGATAGAACGTCTCGAAATCGAACTGGAACAGGTCAAGAAGGAACTTCAGTTCAATTATGATGAACTGGAGACCATCAATGAAGA
>DATGMS010000177.1:0-6851 GCA_035307285.1 Cyclobacteriaceae bacterium | reverse complement strand
TGTTTCTTGATACTGATTTTGAGGGAGGAAGACACCAGACACGGGTGGATAAGATTGCCTGTAGATAGTATCGTCAATAGCGTTTTCCAAAAAGCTAAAAAAAGAGTATAGACAACCCGCAAGGTATCCAAGACCTTGCGGGTTTTTAAGTTTACTGCTCGACCCGGGTCTGCCTTCAGATCAGTCTCTCTTTGTGGAGGATGTGAAGTCGCAGAAACCTCGTTTTATCCGGCGAATGCCTACGGTTGCTTGGTTGTCGGAGGTGTTAAAAGAAAATTCTTCATTACCTGATTGTCTATATATCGGTTTTTTTAAAGCGTTCTTTCAAAAATCCATTGGACAATGCTGTCGCCGCGCACTTTCCTGATACCGTTCTGGCCAGCCATTAGATAAGCAAACAGAAATAGTGCTATAGAATGTAATTCTCTGTCTCGTGGGGCCCATGTAGACCTTTCTGTCTCGTTTGAGAAAACACATTAAAACCTTCATATCAACAGAATTTTTCCTTAAGGATCGAATGCTCCAGTCTTAGGGAGGATGCTATTTCAACTTATAAACCCCTTCCTTCTCCAGCGCGTAATCAGCTTCGATTTCGGGCAGATATTCAAGCAGGGTGGCAAATATTCCCTCTTCGTCAATAACATATTCCGGTTTTTCATTTTTGAAGGAGGCATATATTTTTGTCAATCCCGGATAATTTTTATAGTCATTCAGCGCCGGTTTGGATAGGTGGTAGTTCAGGTAGGGCCCAGCTAAAGAGGCGTTCCTATAGTAGCCCATGTCCTCCCCCAGCACCAGCACTGTGGCATTATGGGTGAGGCCATATTGGCTCCCGGTACCCACGGCGTAGCTTTTTATTTCCCCGGTGTTTATTTTTTGATAAACCCATAAATATCCTGACATAGGAATTCCGAAAAGGAAAATATAAAACAGCGCTGTCCTAAGAGTTTTCCTGTTAAGATAGATAAAAATTTGGCTTGTATAATAGGCCATCCCGGGAAGAATGACGACCCATTGATATGGCGTGGTCCTATTGGAAATGAATACAGTGACCAGGGAGAATAGCATGTAGAGGATAATCAATTGATTCTGCTTTTGTTGGTTGACGGTAAGCCTTTTCAAAAGCGATCCTATCACAAAGCCCACTAGGGTATAGCTCAGGGGAAAAGCAAACAAAATAGCTAGATCCCAATACGAGACATAATGATAACCCTCAACAAGCCTCGTGGCAAACGCAAATTCAAATAAAAACTCCGTCAGTCCATCGATCCAAAAATAATATACAGCGATAAGTGATAAAGGGAGGAAATATCCCGCCATACAGAGGATCAATTGGGACAGATTAAATCCGCTGATTACAATGCCGACTATTATTAAAAATGGTAAGTATACAATTAACGGAAAATGAAAACATAAAGCGATCCCAAAGAATAGCCCCACCAAAAACACCGGTTCTGGCTGGTCTTGGTGACGGACAGTTTGGGAGAAAAGCTGTGCCAAGGCCAAAATTACAAATGTACTGCCCATAAGGGCCGGTGAAAGGGTCAGGAAGTCGAAAGATAGATGGAAAAAAACCGTCATCACCAAAGCAGGGATGTAAGAGTTGTCTTCAAAGGCTTTAAATTGAATTAAAAAGTTGTTTACAAAGCCAATCTGGAACAGAATAAGTCCTCCCGCAGCGATCTTGTAAGCCAAGAGAGATTTTCCAACCATCAGATGTAAAAGCCAATACACGCCGGCTGAAAGTGGGCCCATATCGTCAACGATGCCAACATACATGGAATGTCCTTGAGACATTCTTTCGCCGATCAGCATCCATACCAGTTCAGGTTGTAAAAGAGGAATTTCCAGAAGCCAATAAGGAATACGTAGAATCAATAACAAAAACACGATTCCAAGTAACCGAAATGGGTCGTTTAATTTAAAAAAGCTGAGCAAGGGATATTTATGTTGAGAGGTTAGCCAATCTAAAGGTACGAAATTAAAGGTTAGTCATTTAATTCACTAAATTTGTATGAATAATTATTGATTATGGAAAGTAAGCGTCAACAAAAATATGCCAAGTTGATCCAAAAGGAACTTGGTGAGATTTTCCAAAAAGAATCCAAGCCATTAACTGGAAATGCCATGGTGACCGTAACACGGGTGATGATGAGTCCCGATCTGGGGGTGGCTAAAGTGTATCTGAGTTTTCTTTTGGCAAATAACAAAGAGCTTTTTGAAAAGATCAACGAGGCAAAAAATGCAATACGTAAAAATTTGGGCAACAGAATAGGAAAGAATGTAAGGATTATCCCTGAACTGGCGTTTTTCTTGGATGAATCGTCGGCCTATGCCCAACATATGGATCAAGTCATCTCTGATCTGAACATTCCAGAAGCTCCGGAAGAAGATGGGGAAGAAGAAAATTAATTCCCTTTGCTTTGAACCTCTCGTTTTTTATAGCCTCCCGATACTTTCGCAGTAAAAAGAAGCGGAATTTCATTACCGTTCTGTCTCGGATTTCCATGATCGGGGTAGCCGTAGGAACCATGGCCTTAGTAATCGTACTGTCGGTATTCAACGGCTTGGAGGACCTTATCAAAGGGCTGTATGCTTCCTTTGATGCCGAGTTAAAGGTAGAGGCTTCCGTTGGAAAGTCATTCGAAGTAAATGAAGATTGGCTTGATTCGGTAAGAAATTATCCCGGGGTAGAGGTTTTGACGGAGGTGATAGAAGACAATGCCCTCCTCCGATATAAGGATAACCAGATTGTGGCAAAAATTAAAGGTGTGTCCGACAATTTCTTGGATCAGGGTCGGTTTTCTCAGGGTCACTTTGTAGGAGATATGTCCTTGGGGACGGAAGCTCAGCCCGCTGCAATTTTGGGACGGGGAGTTGGTTATTTTTTGACAGTAGATTTGGACAACGAATTTGATTTGTTGCAGGTTTTTTACCCGAAGAATCCCCGGTCGGGTTCCATTGATCCGAGAAACATGTACAGCAGAGACATTATTAAACCTGTCGGATATTTTAGCATAGACAGGCAGTACGATGATGAGTATGTGATAGTACCACTGGATTTTGCCCAAAACCTATTGAGTTATGGGGACAAAAGAACTTCTTTGGAAATCAAGGTAGCAGACGGTTATGATGTCAATAAAGTCAAAACTGCCCTTAGAGCTCATTTGGGAAATGATTTTCTAGTCAGGGACACGGATGAGCAACATGCGAGTTTGCTGCTTACCATTAAGCTGGAAAAATTGTTTGTTTTCCTTACCCTCACTTTTATTTTGGCGGTAGCTTCCTTCAATATTTTCTTTTCTTTGAGCATGCTAGCCATAGAGAAAAAAAAGGATATTGCGGTACTTTTTGCCATGGGTGCAACTGAAAGACTAATCAAGTTGATTTACATAAAGCAAGGTGTCATTATAGCCTTCAGCGGGGCAGCGGTGGGTTTGTTTCTAGGTTTTGCTGTTTGCTGGATACAGGATACTTTTGGATTGGTGTCTTTGGGAGTTACCTCCTCCATAGTGGAGAGTTATCCGGTAAAGATGGCTTGGACCGATTTTTTATATACCAGCATAAGTGTAGTAATCATCACTTTTGTCGCTTCTTATAGGCCCGCAATAATTGCTTCTAGGGTTAAGACAGTTGATCATTTATAGTTTTTTGATAAATACCTGAAAGAGTAGCAAGTAGAGGCCGCGTTTTACTTCTGGCTTCCGATTTAACGAGGCATTTCCTGTTTAGTTTGTTTTAGAAAACAGCAGCCAATTTCTAAAATAACTTAATAAATATGTATTTTGCGGGCTATTGAATCTTTCCACAAGTCCTCTACCTGCATGATTGGACTGCTCTATTTGTTGAATGTGTATGAGAGTTTCCCCCGAGAAGCCATTTGAAGTTGTGTATGCCCTTTTCAACCATGAATACTTGGGAATTCTATTTGAATCCTTTGCTGTTCAATTGGACGAGAGGGGGCGGTATTCCTTGGCTTATCAAAATATTTCTTCGAAAAATTCAAAAGAATTTGCGGTGGGACTTGATGTGACTGATTTTGAGCTCATCAAGCTGACGGATAATATGCAGCAAGAGGCAATTGTCAAGAAATACAACACTAAAAACCTGAAGCCTAAAGACTTTCTAGTAAAAATCTATGGGGGCGAGAACACCAGTGCGGCTTATAAGGAGATACACACGCAAATTGAAAACAGGCTCGAAATCCACAGGGCAAAAATACTGAATAAGATCTCCGGGAAAAGACTTTTTGAAATGGGGAATGACGGGAACCCTATTTGGAAGGAGATAACCATCATGCCTGGCAAGGCTTCAGTACTTTTTCACTTTAGAAGGAATGAGGAGAACACCCATTATTTTCCTACGCTGAAATACCGTGGGGAAAGGTTGGACTGGCAGTACAAAGGTGGGTATTTGATTTGCAAGTCTCCTGCCTGGTTGGTGGTCGAGAACAACCTCTATAGTTTTGAAAAGGATGTGGACGGGAAAAAGCTGATGCCTTTCCTCAACAAGAAATTTATCGTCGTCCCGCGAAAAATAGAAAAATCCTATTACGAAAAATTTGTCACCCAGTTGGTATCCTCATTTGATGTGTACGCCAAAGGTTTTGATATTAAAGTGATGAAACCCAGGCCGGAAGCTTTGTTAAGCCTAAGCGTTCTTCAGAGTAACCGATCCATGGACTTGTTCAATCCTAACAATGGGGAGGAGGAAGAAGAGAAAATAGTATTTGATCTAAAATTCAAATACGGTTCTTATTCTTTCCGTTCCGATCAAAAATCTCCCAACAATGTGGAATTGGAGCAGCTTGAAGATAATTTTGTTTTTCACAAGGTGATCCGTGACCTGGAAAAGGAAAAATCCTATGGGGATTATCTGAAAGAATTGGGATTACCCTTGAGAACTTCAAAACTTGCCATGGACAAAGGGAAGGCCTTTGACTGGATCAACCTGAACCGTGAGGCGTTGGAAGAAAAAGGAGTAAAAATTCTTCAAAATGCCAATGGTCATGGCAAGAGGTACTTCTTGGGAAGGGCATCAATTTCAGTCGGCGTGCATGAAAACATTGATTGGTTTGATGTGAATGCACTTATCGAATTTGGCGAATTCAAAATACCTTTCTCAAAGATTAGAAGGATGCTTCTACAGGGAAAATCAGAATTTGAGTTGCCTAACGGGGAAATCGCCATGATCCCCAATTCCTGGTTTGTCAATTACTCCGAGATATTCTCCTTTCTTGAAGGGGAAAAATCGTCGACGGAAACCTTGGTGTTGAAAAAGCACCATGTAGCCCTCGCGGGGGAATTGCAGAGGGGCAACCTACTCACGCTGACTTTGAGCCATAAACTGGAAAAGCTCAGGGATTTTTCAAAAATCGAGAGATATGGCCTGCCTTCTGGCTTTCATGGCATCCTTAGGCCCTATCAGCAAGCAGGATATGATTGGCTTCGGTTTCTTCAGGAGTATAATTTTGGTGGATGCCTAGCAGACGACATGGGTTTGGGAAAAACTGTGCAGACCTTGGCCCTACTGGCGCATCAAAAGGAATCCACAAATGGAGCTACCTCCTTGCTGGTGATGCCTACTTCTCTGATTTATAACTGGGAGTTGGAGGCTGGAAAATTCACTCCCAATTTAAAAATATTGGTCTATACGGGATCCCAGCGAATCAAGGATAGCTCCCTTTTCCAAGGATATGATCTGGTGCTGACTTCCTACGGTATTACAAGGCTCGATGTGGATGTGTTGAAATCGTTTCATTTTAGTTATATCATACTGGATGAATCCCAAGCCATCAAAAATCCAGAAAGCATCATCACCAAAGCAGTAAACAGTTTGTCTTGCGATCACAGGTTAATCCTTACCGGTACGCCGGTTGAGAATGGCACCCTGGATCTATGGTCCCAGATGAACTTTATCAATAAAGGATTGTTGGGCAGCCAAGGCATGTTCAAGAAACAGTTTCTTCAGCCTATTGAAAAGAAAAATGATAGGGATAAAGCGGTTAAGTTACATGCGGTGATCAAGCCTTTTATCCTCAGGAGATTGAAAACCCAAGTCGCGACAGACCTTCCCGAGAAGGTGGTCCAGGTAAAGTATTCCTCCATGACTCCTGATCAGGAAAAATCCTATGAGGAGGTCAAAAGTTATTTTCGTGAAAAGATCATCAACGATATACATGACCCTGGGCTAAAGAACCAGCAGTTCACGTTGCTTCGGGGGCTAACGCAACTTCGTCAAATCGCCAACCATCCAAAACTTACTGAGCCGAATTACAAAGGGGGATCCGGGAAGCTGGAAGACATTACCCACATGGTGCGATCAACCGTGAGCGAGGGCCACAAGGTTCTGATTTTCAGTCAATTTGTCCGGCACTTAGCTATTGTCAAAGATTTTTTACTGGAGGAGGGGATTTCTTTTTCGTATTTGGATGGAAGTACCAAAGATCGACAGGCGCAGGTTGAGGCTTTTCAGGAAAAGAGCGATATCAAAGTGTTCTTGATTTCCCTTAAAGCCGGCGGTGTTGGGCTTAATTTGACTTCGGCGGAATATGTGTTTCTGTTAGACCCGTGGTGGAATCCCGCGGTGGAAGCACAAGCTATCGATAGAGCTCACCGAATAGGTCAGGAAAACAAGGTCATTATCTATAAATTTATCACTAGGAATACGGTGGAGGAAAAGATAATGGCATTACAGGCGAGAAAGATGACCCTTGCCGGAGAACTTATAGGTACGGAAGAAAGCTTGGTGAAGAGCTTAAGTAAAGATGATATTTCCGCTTTATTGGATTAAAACCGGAATAAAATAAAAAGAGTAAGACTACTAAGTCTTACTCAAAAAATATGGAAAGT
>DATGMS010000176.1:0-7557 GCA_035307285.1 Cyclobacteriaceae bacterium | reverse complement strand
GGGTTATGAAGCTTGACCCTCTCCACCAAAATCCCCCAACGCTTCAAATCCAACCAGCGCTGCATTTCGCCTAGAAGTTCCCGCGCCCGCTCTTCAATGATCATCTCCATATTCATTTGGGCTGCGCTAATTTCCATAGCTGCCTCCTTACCGGGGAACGCCGCTCTCCTCCTCACGATATTGACGTTTTCCGTAGCTTCAGCAATCTTGTCCAGCTTTAGCTGGGCCTCCGCAAGCAACAAATGTGTTTCTGCCAACCTAAAGGCAATATAGTCCCTTCCTCCCTGTTCAACAGTAAGGTCGGCACGGCCAGGATCCAAATGCTTTTTCATACTAGGAAACCATCTTTCGTTATACACACTTGGAACCAACACCTGATATGGCTTTTTTGCTCGCTCCGAGGCAGGCATTTCATAACCTGGTATATATATGGCTGTATCTCCCATAGCATAGGTCACCTGCTGCTTGGACTGATCGAAATTGGTGTTAAAGGTTCCTGGGTTGTTTGAGTAATATACTGTGGTAAAGGTGCCAAAATATCTGCTATCATTTTCCCTATCCGCGAAAATGACGTTATAGGTATAGTTGGTGGGCCTATATCTTTTCCAGGGCCTGCCATTTTGGGTGTCACGCTTCATCCCTGGTTGTACATCATATTCCATCAGGAAATGAAGATGGGTATGGTTGCCTGTCCCGTTGGTCAACGGATTGTAAGTGTTCTGCACAGAGAAAACAACCTCGTCGTTTACCTCATTCCCGAAGGCATAAATATCCGAATAATCATCGAGCAACCTGAAGCTGTAGTTGCTGATCACGCTTTGCAAAAGAGGTTCCGCCTTGGCGTAGTCGTCATTTGCTGCAGCTTCAGAGGTAGCTTTTGTAATGTACACCTTTCCCAACAGATTCTCGGCAGCCGGCCGGGTAGCCCTGCCATAGTCCGAAGATCTAGATGTAGCCTCCAAATGGGGAATGGCCTCTTCCAAGTCTTTGGTGATCGCAGCATACATTTCTGGGACACTTGATCTGGTAACCACACTGGAGGGGATTACGGATTCCGTAAGCTGTAGGTCCACTCCTCCAAAGAGTTGGGTCAAAACAAAATAGTGATGGGCTCTTATAAACTTCGCCTCTGCTATTCTTTGGTTTCGAATTTCTTCAGAAACTCCCTCCACCAAAGGAGCCCGGTCAATCACGGCATTGCAGGTGTTGATGCCTGCATAAAGCTGATCCCACAGTTCCCGCACATGGGAATTTTGAGTGTCAAAATCCGAGGTATAGAAGTTCATAAATTTGAATGCCCCATCTGCCCCGTTGGTATAAGTATCGGTGCCGAAAATGGTCATATTATTGCCTCTCTCTGTGCCGTACCACGACCGCAAGGAAGTGTAGGCGGCGTTAAGCCCGTCATTGAGGCCTGCAGGTGTGTTGAGGTAATTATTGCCAACGTTAGAAATCACCTCTTCCTTCAATAAATCCTCACAGGATTGGCTTCCAATCAGCACCAAGCCCATCAAGCCTATTTTAGCGTATCGGGAAATTGTATTTTTTATATGCGTATTTTTCATTTTCAGAATTTTTAGTTATTGATGACAATTAGAACCGTGCATTAATCCCAAAAGTATACTGGGTGACAGCAGGGGCAATGTTGGCATTGATGGTCCCTCCATCTACCCCCTGTTCGGTATCTATAAAAGTCTCGGGGTCTATTCCTTTGTGAACCTTCCTATACTCCGAGAATATAAATGGCTGTTGTACGCTGCTATAGATCCGCAAGCTCTCCATGCCCAATTTGCCCGCCACGCTTGCAGGCAAATTATACCCAAGGTTGATATTTCTGACTTTTAAGAAAGTCCCGTCAAAGTACTGCAGTGAGGAAGAATACTTAGGGAACTCCTGGTTTTGGTTCGGCCTTGGATAATCATTGGTGGGATTGTCCGGTGTCCAGTAATTTACAGCCAGATTGTTGTACCTCCCTGCGAGGGCATTAAATCCTCCCGTATGAAAAGCACTCCGGATCATCGATCCTACCCGTCCAAACAGGAAAAAGGAGAAATCAACACCTTTGTAAGAAAATCGGTTGGTGATCCCACCTGCAAAATCGGGAACCGGGGATCCTAGAATCTGCCTGTCATCTGCCGTTATTCTACCGTTATTGTCAAAATCTTCAATTCTTATTTCGCCTACCTGATCTGAAAAGGATTCGGCAAGATCCTTTTGCTCGGTCTGCCAGATGCCTATTTTCTTCCAATCAAAGAAAACGGTGATAGGATGCCCTATGAATCGCCCTGCCCCAATATCATCCCCTGCAGCCAACTCCAAGATTTCTTCCCTGTTTCTGGTGAAAGAAATATCTGTAGACCATCTAAAACCGCCTTTGTCAATGTTGATCGTCGACAGCGACAATTCGATTCCGCGGTTTTGGGTCTTACCGACGTTGGTAGTGAAGCCTCCAAAACCGGTAGAGTTGGGTAGCGGCTGTGGAGCCAACAAATCAGAGGTTGTGGTGACATAATACTCCAAGCTTCCTGAAACTCTCCCTTGGAGAAAAGCAAAATCCAACCCGGCATTGGCCGTAGTAGAAGTCTCCCACTTGAGGTCAGGATTGCCTATCGTATTGGGCATGTACCCAAATGCGGCATTGTCGCCAAAAGCATATGCTGTTCTAGCCAAGAGGGGCTGGGTCTGATAAGGCGTTATGCCTTGGTTGCCGATGGCGCCATAACTGACCCTTAACTTCATCTGGTCTATAAAATTGCTGTTTCGGACAAACTGCTCGTCAGATATATTCCACCCCAACGCTACCGACGGGAAATAACCAAACCTGTTGTTTTCCCCAAACCGCGAAGAGCCGTCAGCCCTTAAAGTCAACGTGGCCATGTACTTGCCCCTAAAGTCATAATTCAACCTGCCCATATAAGAGAATAATGTCCATTGTACCAGATTGGTAGTTGCCGAAGTTATTTGGCTGGCGTCATTTAACCTGTGCCAAAGTTGTGATTCAACAGGAATGCCCAACACGTTAATTGCGGAAGTTTCAAAATTATCCCTCTGTAGAGACTGAAGGCCGGTGAAATCGAAAGTGTGGTCTTCATTAAACGTCCGATTGTAATTGATGATGTTTTCCAAGGTATAATTGAAGGAAAAATCCTCGGCGATACTGCCAGTCGGATCACCACCTCTCCTATTATTGGTCCATCTTCCTATAAAACGTCCGCTCCTTCTTATGGCGATGTCCGGACCAAAATTGAGTCTGTAGGTAAGACCGGGGATTATCTCATACACCCCATAGATACTGTTGAAGATACGGTACCTTTTCGTCAGATCCCCGTGGGCACCAGGTACTATTTCCGATAACGGGTTCGTTCGCAAACCATCTTGGGTAGGCTGAAAATTAATAGATCCGTCCTCATTGAAGGTCCTTCCGAGGGGATTTTCTTGTAATGCACCGCCCAGGGGATTAAAGTTTTCACCATTTCTCTCACTATAGGATCCCATCGTAGAAGTACCTATTCTTATCTTGTCGTTGACTTTATGATCGACATTAGCCCTGAAGTTGTAACGGGAATAATCCTGAAGTTTCACCACGCCTTTATCTTTGAAAAAACTCCCGGAAACGAAAAATGTTGTTCTTTCATTTCCGCCACCAACACTTACATTGTGGCTCTGTATGGCACCGGTTTGGGTAAGTGCGTCGATATAGTCAAAACTTCTTCCCAAGGCAATGCTTTCCAATTCATTAGGCTCGAAGATGGCCTCGTCCGCCTCAGGGCTATTGGGACCTTCCGGATATTCCCCGCTGGTCCTCCTTGATTCTCTCTTGTATTCCGCAAATTCCGCCCCATTGAAGTTCTCTATCCGCCCCAAACTCGTATTCAACCCGTAATAAGAATCCCAAGAGACTCTGGTTCTTCCCGATTGTCCTCTTTTAGTGGTGATCAACACGACTCCGTTTGCACCTCTAGAACCATATATTGCCGTGGCAGATGCATCTTTTAGCACTTCCATAGAAGCAATATCCTGCGAGTTGAAATCCGTCAGCCCCCCTACAATCGGGATATTGTCCACTACATACAAGGGGTCATTGCCGGCATTGAACGACCGACGTCCCCGGATCCTTACCTGAGGAGCTGCCCCCGGCTTACTGCCGGCCTGGGTAACATCCACTCCAGCAGCTCTACCCTGCAAAGCCTGTCTTGCATCGGTGATGGGAAGCTCATTGATTTCCCTTGAACTCACAGAGGAAATGGCCCCCGTGAGCTGGCTTTTCTTAACCGTACCATAACCTACTACAACCACTTCGTCCAAATCAGAAAGGTCCAGTTGAAGCGAGACGTCAATCACGGACCTGTTTCCCACAGCAATCTCCTGGGTTTCATACCCTATGAAGGAGAAAACTAGGGTACTTCCAGTCGGCGCTGAAATATTATAAGTACCATCGATATCGCTTGCCACACCATTGGAGGTCCCTTTTATCAATACCGATGCTCCTGGAATCGGCTCATTATTTTCATCCAATATCCTGCCTTGGATCTGAACATCTTGCGCCCATAGGTGAAAACTAATGCTAAAAAGGAATAAAACTATTCCCAGTTTTTGGTAATGCGTTCTAATCATGTTGGTTTTGGTTTGTTGTTAATTGATAAGAAATTTAAATTATCGCCTTTAAAAACGCGACTATAGGAATATAAAACCTGCTAAACCTAAAATAGCCAATACATATACCGTACATTGATCGGTTTACCAAGCTTTGTTTTATAGATATTGAGCGCCAAGATATTGATTAATGAGTCCGTTTCAAACAATTATCCATAAATATTTTACATGAGCGGTGATGTTATTCTCGTGAAATCATCTATTACCTGTCAGTGACTTAAGCAGTTTTTGAAAGAGAAAGACTGGCGGTCAGGGTTTTGCTAAGCCATAGGGTGTAGCAATGAAATATTTTATATAAAACTAAGCCGGTCTTCTTCTGTTAAATATCAATAAATTATTAATATTGAAAAGTCTTGCTACAGCTGCAGGCATAAAATCAATTAAACCCTAACAATCTACCCATGAAGGCTTCAAATATCGACCGTAGGCATTTTTTAAAAGGTTCAACTGCAATACTTGCTCTTACTTCATTGGGAGCCAGCGGGATGGGGCTATTCCAATCAGACAAAACATACCGTGTCGGCCTGATAGGTACCGGATGGTATGGGAAAAGTGATTTGTTTCGACTCATTCAGGTGGCCTCCGTGGAGGTGGTGGCCTTATGCGATCCTGACAAAAACATGCTGGAAGATGCAGCTAACCTGGTGAGCCAACGGCAAAAATCAAAGAAAAAGCCTCTTTTGTATAACGACTACCGAGTGATGCTGAATGACAACAAGATGGACATTGTCATCATTGGCAGCCCTGATCATTGGCATGCGCTACAGGCCATTGATTCGCTAAAAGCCGGAGCACATGTCTATGTCCAAAAACCGATCAGCGTAGACGTTTTGGAAGGTGAAGCCATGTTGGCCGCCGCAAGAAAATACGACAAGGTTGTACAGGTAGGTACCCAGCGAAGAAGCACACCCCATTTGATGGAAGCAAAAGAGAGATTCGTAGACAGTGGGCTTTTAGGAAAAGTATCACATGCCGAAATGTGTTGTTATTATCACATGAGGACCAATGGCGATCCTGCAGTGCAGGCTGTTCCCGCTTTCTTTGACTATGATATGTGGACCGGCCCCGCCCCACTATTGCCCTACACCGGTTTGCCCCACAGAGGATGGTGGCGTACTATGATGGAATACAGCAACGGCATTACCGGTGACATGTGCGTCCACATGTTCGACACGGTTCGATGGATGCTGGGTCTAGGCTGGCCGAAGCGGATCAATGCTTCCGGCGGCATCTATGTGCAAAAAGGAGGTAAATCCAACATTGCCGATACCCAGACCGCCACATTTGAATATGACGAACTGAACTGTGTCTGGCAACACCGCACCTGGGGTACAGCTGCCGACCCGGAATACCCCTGGGCATTTGTACTTTACGGTGAAAAAGGAACCCTCAGGGGAAGCACAATGAAATATGATTTTACGCCACACGGAAAAGGTGAAAATATCCATGGAGAGGTGGTTTACGAAAAAGAGAAATACCCCGAAGACCTAACCGAGAAAGACATTGAAATGAACGCGGCTCCGGCTACCCGCTTGCATATGCTGGATTTTCTAAAAGCTATAGAGAAGGGCGGCAGGCCCGTTGCGGACATTGAGGAGGCCCATATCTCCACCGCCAGTTGTATACTGGCCAATATGTCGATGGAACTACAAAGGCCGCTGGTATATGACCCTAAGCAGAGGATCGTCGTGGACGATCCTGAAGCGACAAAATTGCTCCAACGTCCTTATAGAGAGGCTTGGACCCATCCCGCAACCGGCATGAAGGCATGACATGGAGTCGACAGACCGCAGTCAACGGACTACAATAGCGTCGTGTTGATACCTCGTGCCACATGCTTTGTACATTGTACAAGTTGTGAAAAGAGCTAACCGTCGACGGATCACGGTAGATCCGTTGTGATAAATTGTACTAATCACCGTTACCAAATACTACCTATAATAAATGAAAATTACGCCTCTCTTTCTCTTACTCTTTGCCTTGTTGGCGTTTACTTCTTGCCAAAAAAACACGATGTTCAATACCAATAAAGTAGTCGCACACCGGGGGGCTTGGAAGGCCTCTAACAACCCGCAAAACTCCATCGCCGCATTAAGGGAGGCCGTAAGTTTAGGATGTGAGGGTTCTGAATTTGATGTTTGGATGACGAAAGACGGCGTGCTTGTGGCCAACCATGATCCCGATTTTCAAGGCATGCCGGTGGAGACCTCCACTTACCAAGAACTTCTTGAGAAGAAACTTCCCAACGGGGAAAGCATCCCCACCGTGGAAGAATACATCAAAGAAGGGATGAAACAGAATAGCACCAAATTGGTTTTCGAAATCAAAACCTCCCGGATCAGCAAAGAGCGGAGTCTTGAACTGGCAGAGAAAAGCGTACAGTTGGTAAAAGATCTTGGCGCAGAGAAGTGGGTGGACTATATCGCCTTTGATTATGACATCTGCCTAAAAGTAATGGAGAAAGATCCCTCTGCCAATGTCGCTTATCTCAACGGCGACAAGACGCCTGCCGAATTGAAAGAGGCTGGGTTTTGGGGCTTGGACTACAACATCAATGTCATGCGCAAAAACCCCCATTGGATCAAAGAGGCCCATGATCTCGGATTGACGGTCAATGTCTGGACCGTCAACAAGCAGGAAGATATGGAGTGGTTGCTGGATGAAAACGTTGCATTTATTTCCACTGATGAGCCTGAAATGCTTTTTCAGCTACTTAAATAATGAAATCGTTTGATCGATGCGACGGTAATAAAGCTACCGGGATCAAGTGAAGTCCTATGTCGGAGTAGACAATCCCTATAGCGAACTGATCTATCAATGGTAGAGGTGGAAAACGGACGGGCGGCCTTGCGCCATGCATGGGCGGACGTGAGAAATCCTATATCACATTTGAAAAATCCTATA
>DATGMS010000175.1:0-4663 GCA_035307285.1 Cyclobacteriaceae bacterium | reverse complement strand
GGCAATGGCCTCAATGATGTATCTGATCATCATGCCCGCATCGTAAGTAAAATCAGGGGCATAAAACCAATCGCCAACCGGCACTTCGGCTATCCACGGTTGTTGGGTATTGATATTGGCTGGCACACCAAACTCTTCAGTATTTACTGTTCCCCTGGTTTCATCCCTAAATTTTACTATACTGAAGGTATTAACCTCTCCCCGCCTCTGCAGGGTTCGGTTGTAAAAGTGAGCCATAACCAAAGGCATCGCGTTTGCCCTTATGCCTGTTCCTGTGCCATCTCCGGTGAATGGTCCCTGAACCGTCCCGTCCGTATATATAAAATCAGGATCATAATTCTCTACAACATCCATCATCCTTAAAGCCCATTGTGTGGTGTACCACTTCGAAAAATCGAGATGGTTGGAAAAGACCCCTGGCGGTGGCGGTGCCCAGCCTGTTTTAGCAGCTTCAGGCACACCCTTATACTCCCTCAAATCAATACCGTAAAGCATACGAGGGTCATAGCCTTCCCACCACTTGCCCTTCCCATCTTCCTTGGTAAGACCGCCATCATAAGGCACCCCCTTATAAGGTCCCTCAGAATCGGCCCCAAAGGCAGTCTGCCACCACCACCAAGTGTACTCGTGATGAAAAGTAACGCCAAAACGCATTCCCTCTGCCCGACAGGCCTTGGCCCATTCGCCCAGTAAATCCCTATTGGGACCAATGTTCACCGAATTCCAGGGTTGATACTTTGAATTCCATAAATCATAATTGTCGTGATGTACCCCCTGAATCATCAGGAAACGGGCCCCGGCATCCTCGTATATTTGAGTCAATTTTTCAGGATCCAGCTTCGAAGGATCCCAATCACGCAAAACCTCCTTATAACCAACCTCCGAAGGGTGTCCATAATTCTTCAAATGATTCGAATAAGCCCAATGATCTGGTTTGTATAAATTTCTTGCATACCAATCGCCACTCTCACCAGCAGATTGTGGTCCAAAATGAACCCAAATACCAAACTTTGCTTCCCGCAGCCAGGCAGGTTCACCCGGATAATTCTTATCAATAGACTCCCAGGATGCCTCAAAGGGTCCTTCTGCAATGGGAATATCCAGTAAGAGCTCTGGGAATGATTCCAAATCGCCCATTTCAACACTTCCTATTGCCTGCTGCCCAGGCACCGACGGAAGATCTGGAAGCGTTGGAAGATTAAATGGGCCAGCCCCCTGCGAAATATCCGATGAAGACAATTGCCCAATTACCAACCCATGTACAAAAACAAACAATACAACAAGATTCTTTTTCATATCATTAATCTATAGTTCTTTGGATATAACTTGATTAGTCCTTTAGGAAAGGCATATAATCCTAATAAATGCATCCTTACTGTCTCTTCTTTAGTTCAATACTCAGTAAACATTTAAACATAAAACAACCTAAGCACCGTAATAATCTTTTTCTCCTTAAAACTACCATTAATTATGCTAAATCCGTAATCAAAGCAATTCCAACTTTCTTCAAAGCGGAACCAGTTTTTCCCAAACTCGATCAAAGCCATAGATTTTACCAATTAGTGACTTCCTAACCATTAAGGATTTTATCAAACCGGCTGTCTATGCAAACACTCAGGTCGGTTGTAACAAAGCGCCCATTATAATACAGACTAAAAATGGTGGCGGGCGTGGGTGCAGATCGTGCCGCCTCCATGGTATCCAATTTAATCACCTTTAATGGCAATAGCCGCTTTTCAGCAGTTTCCTTCAACGAAGTCGTTACATGATACTCTGCAAAAGGACAGCGGTTGGAATAATAAACCACGAGTCCGCTATCATCCCCAATCTCTTCACTTCTAACAGTGTCAAAAAATCTGGGATAAACGGCACACGGCTTAATCATCTTAACCAGCAGACTAAATCCCGATGGTAGTTTTTCGCTGGTCTCAAAGCCTTGCCGTAAAAGCCATTTGGTATCGCTCATAAAATGAAACTTGCTGGTTCCCACAACCGTGACCAGGCCAGCTTTCCCCTGGTCCTCGGCATCTTTCAACGCCAGCCTCAATAATTCCTTTCCATAGCCCTTTCCTTTGTATTGTCCGGACACCCAGAAGCAATTCACCAGCAAATAATTGGGTGCCTCCACAGGCACCCAGCCCTTCTCAGCGGGCCCATACTCCATAAACACCTTCGCCCTGGCGTCTATCCTCCGAAAAACATAACCATTGTCAAATTCCCTTTTTAGCCATTCCTTCTTCAAGGCATAACTGTCTTTGCACTTTTTGTCAGAAATGGCACAACAAATATGTTCCATATCAATGTTTGAGCGATCGAGGGTAATAATATTATGCATTTTCATTCATATCCTAAAAGTTAAAAAAAGAGGCTGTCTAAAATGCCTCGCCGTGGTTCTTTGGGTTTCTTTAAATGGGTTTCACCAGAACACAGATGTCAACATAAATTTCCCATCCTTTGGCTCCTTAGAAGCTTGTTCTCATTCATTTCAATAAGGTAAAGGTTGAAGTTTTATTATTCCTTTAGAGCAATATAAAAATCCACTTCCGCATCCGAAGGGTTTTGCGCTTTCTCTCCGTAAACCTCAAAATCTGCTGTATAAGCCCTATCGATATCTGCTTGCCAAATCTTTTCCCCATGCTTGATCACTAAGCCTTTCATTAAATCACCCCTTACCGGGGAATGTTCGTAGGTGCCACCCTTAAACGACCGACCAGTCAATCCTTCGGGAATTTCACTAATGTCGGTCACCCTGCATCCCAGAAAGGTCGTATAGGGCTTTGTATAATCCCCCTCGTAATCGGTGTATATCGAGTAGATGGAAGCATCGACTTTGTTAGGAATCATCTCAATAAGTCCATTCCCTAAAAACTGCTGCCACAACTGAGAGATGTCAGTGGCCGCCTGATTGTTCTCGTTGGTAGTTCGTACGCTGATACCAATCACTTTAATCGGTTCAATTTTAACCTTTTCCATAATTTTATCGTTTTGATTATTGGTAAAAACAGATGGGCCGGGTGACAAAGGTATGTCAGAGGTGTTCAAATATTTTCTACGAAACGCTTCAAAATACTGCTTCAGGGTGATTTTGTGCGGCTCAAAATGCGCCGAGCCAAAAAATATGACTTTTCCTTCTGATTGGAACGAAGAACCTATCTGATTTTTGTAATAGCACTCTGATAGTGGTGTGACAAAGAGTTGTCTTTGTTCTTTAAAACCAGATGCTCTGCCGTAATCAAGGCATTGGCTTCTTCCTCGGTAAACATAACAGGCGGCAACTTATAACCCGGCATAAGTGAGTAGCCTTTGCCATCTTCAGTTACAATAGGGAGCCGGATTGTTCAAGGGTTCTGATGTCCCGGATAGCCAACGCAATTTGTCCTGCAGTCTCAAAGCGTGGCTGATCATCTCGTACAAACAACCATTGCAATATGGTGACAGGTCCGGTCAGCATACCTTTTACAGGTTTTTGCGTTAACGATTGAGCATACGAAGTCAATTTTACCGTCATTTCCAGAGGCCTTGATACATCACCGTAAACAACAGGCGGTTTCACACAACGCGAGCCATAACTTTTCACCCAGCCATATTGAGTAAAAGCAAAGCCCCTTAAGCGTTCTCCGAAGTATTCGACCATGTCATTGCGTTCAAACTCGCCGTGCACCAGCACATCAACCCCCAGATCTTCCTGAATTTGAATGCCCCTTACAATCTCATCGCCAATACTTTTTTCGTAATCAGACACAGTAATCTCTCGCTTTTTCAATTTAGCCCTTAAACCTCGCACGTCCTTTGTTTTCGGAAATGATCCAATAGTAGTTGTAGGGGACAAAAGCAACTTCAAATGAGCTTGTTGCAGGGGATTTCTTTGATCGAAAGACAGGTTACGCTTGTGCACGGCCCCACCAATTTCCTGCCATCTCAATTTCACACTCGGGTCATGAACAATTTCAGATGTAGAACGGGATTGTACCGCCTGATCACTGTCTTTTAATACTTGAGACAGCAGAGCCCCTTCTTCAGCATTTGAAGCACTCAATTTGGCTAAAACAGAGAGTTCATTCAACTTTTGCCTGGCAAAGGCCATCCATTGCCGAAGCTCTGCCGGCAAAGTTGTTTCATCTTCTTCCAATGATAAATCACATGGTACATGAAGTAAGGCGCATGAGGAAGCCAGCATTACGCGCTCCTGCCCCAGTTAATCAACAGCACAACCGCGTTGAGTTGGTGCGAACAACGCGCTAAATCAACATGTAAGGCTGCAACAGGCAGTGAAGTTGCCAGCGAAAGATTGTCAACCAATTCACCAAAATACGTAGTGAGAATAATCCTTAACTTGGGGGGTATTTTAGCCAGTTGGTGATAGGCCCTCCTGAAAGCCTCTTTTTCATTGCTATTGAGATCGGTAACAAGGTAGGGTTCATCCATCTGCATCCAGCTAACCCCGGCCTCTGCTAAAGACTCAAGAAGTTGGGCATATACCAACACCAGATTATCTAACAGCTCCAAACGGTGAAAACCTTCCGATTTTTCCTTACCCAACATAAGGTAACTCACAGGGCCTAAAACAACAGGCTTGGTATGAATTCCCAGACTCTTAGCTTCGTTAATCTCTTCAAGGACTTTGTTATTGAGGAGATTAAAGCTCTGATTCGAAACAAACTCA
>DATGMS010000174.1:0-2563 GCA_035307285.1 Cyclobacteriaceae bacterium | reverse complement strand
GTGGAAGGACTAATCGCTACTACGTCGATTCATCAAAGGAAGGAATTAGCTACCTGGAGGATCAACGAAATAGTTGAGGCTTATGGTAGAGTAAGACCCAATCTTCTTCTACATGAAGAAGGATATCCCGAGACTGCATATTTGAAGAGCATTATAAAAGAAGGGTACCCTGATTTCGGCATGGATGCCGTTGGTGAGGGCAAGGATTCCGAAGGGTCCGAGTGGATTATCCAAAAAGTAGATGAAGATAAAAAGCCGCTGTGGGTCCTGGTATGGGGCGGCCCCAACTGTCTTGCCCAAGCATTATGGAAAGTGAGGATGACACGGTCTCCTGCAGAATTGGAGAAGTTTGTTTCAAAGCTTAGGGTGTACACCATTTCAGACCAGGATGATTCCGGTCCATGGATCAGAAGTACTTTCCCGTCATTGTTTTACATTGCCAGTCCAGGAACACATGATAATTACGCCTACCATTTTGCTACCTGGACAGGTATTAGTGGGGATTATTTCCATGGCCGGTTTTCAGGCGCTGATTTCAGTATTGTTGACAATCCATGGCTCGATGAACACATCAGGAGTAAAGGTCCACTAGGTGCCGAGTATCCTCAAACCACCTTTCTCATGGAAGGTGATTCTCCTTCATTTCTTTATCTAATACCAAATGGCCTAGGGTCACCAGAAAGCCCTCATTTCGGTAGCTGGGGTGGGAGATATGAATATTATACCCCCAGAACCCAAAGTCATTTGTATCGACCCGAAACAAGGTCGTTCTGGACCAATGCGGAAGATGAGGTTTTGGGTATAGATGGGCGATTCCAGACCAGCAATAAAGCCACTGTATGGAGGTGGAGACAGGCTTACCAGAATGATTTTGTAGCCAGGATGGATTGGAGCATCAAATCATATGAAGAAGCCAATCATCCCCCGATAGCCAAGTTAGACCATCCAAACGAAGTTGATGCTAAGTCCGGAAGCACCGTAAAATTAAGTGCCAAAGGGTCTTGGGATCCGGATGATGACGAACTTGTCTATGAATGGATTTCTTATCGGGAAGCGGGTAGTTATGGGTACAAAGCGTTGGTAGAGGTGCAGGACAGTGATCAGATGGATGCCTCTTTTATTGCGCCACCGGTTCAGAAGCCTGAAACGGTGCATATTATTCTTGCAGTTACGGATAAGGGGAATCCGCCTTTGACACGTTATCAACGGGTAATAGTAAATGTTTTTCCTGAATAATATATTCACCCTTTCAGAATGATTAATGCTTATTTAAGATAAATTCAATACTGGCCATAATGAAAACCATCATCCTCTTGAGTTCAAAAAGAGTTACAATTGCCCTTTTTGTTTGTTGCATTGACTTGTGTTGTCCGAGCTTGGGCTTCGGGCAACATAGGGTGATCGTCAGTACAGATATTGGAGGAACAGATGATGATGATTTCCAGTCAATGATCCACTACCTCATGTATGCCGACCAATTTGAGACCGAGGGCTTAATATCCTCTCCTCATGGAGACGGAAGAAAAGAAGATATCTTACATTTAATTGATCTGTATGAACAGGATTATGAAAAGTTAATAGCCCGATCAAATAATTTTCCAACTCCCGATCAATTAAGATCTGTTACTAAACAAGGGGCACTGGGCAGGGCACGCTTAAAAGGCTGGCAGGAGTCTACAGAAGGTTCAGATTGGATTATTGAATGTGCCCGGCGTGACCTGGAGAAGCCTTTGTGGGTTTTGGTTTGGGGCGGCTTGGAAGACGTGGCCCAGGCCCTACATGATGCCCCTGATATTGCAGACCGTCTTCGGGTTTATTGGATAGGCGGTCCCAACAAAAAATGGAGTGCGGATGCATACCAATACCTCGTCAATAGGTTTCCTAAACTATGGATGATCGAAACCAACGCATCTTATAGGGGGTGGTTCGTCGATGACGGTTCTGACAAAGACACCAATGTTAAAAATTTTTATGATATCCATATAAAGAGCAGGGGGGCATTGGGAAAAGATTTTATTCATTACTACGAAGGGGTAATCAAGATGGGCGATACGCCATCGGTAGCCTATTTATTGGACGGAAATCCAGAAGATCCTAGCGGGGACAGCTGGGGTGGAAGCTTTGTACCATTGAACCACAGCTCGAGAAGGACATTTGAAAGATCAACTAGCTTTGCTGATTCAGTACCGGCATTTGGGTTGATAGAATGGGTTTTTAAAGGACCTGATCAGGATATTGACCAAGATAAACCTTGTTTATGGCTAGAGGTAAATAATCAGCAATTTGAGGGATACTATGAAGGAGAGGGGAGATACCGTGTCAGGTTTGTCCCAAAATCAACTGGAAGTTGGAGCTATGCCGTATCAAGTCCCATCAAGGAACTTGATGGGTTAAAAGGTCAGTTTATTAGCGTTGATCCTTGGCCTGCAGCTTCGCATACGCAGGATTTTCATCATCTGAAAGGCTGGTGGAGTGACGATCCCAATCCGGAGCTTTTTGAGGACGGACACCAAGGAGCCAAAACTGTTTACCGCTGGCAGGAAGACTTCATGAAGGATTGGGC
>DATGMS010000173.1:0-2015 GCA_035307285.1 Cyclobacteriaceae bacterium | reverse complement strand
TGTTCCCGGGGGAGATATCCTAAAGTACATGTTTAATTACGGTCTTTACCTGAACAACCTGCTGACCCCCATCACGGTTTTTATCTCCGTTATCTTCATCACTTCGAAGATGGCTGGCAGAACAGAGATTGTGGCCATATTAAGTAGCGGAGTGAGTTTTATGAGGATGTTGGTGCCTTTTCTCACGGGCGCTGTGATGATCGCCATTGCGAGTTTCATCATGAACGGCTGGGTGCTGCCCGTGGCTACTGCCGGGGTATCGGAATTTAAAATGAAATACCTTGAAGATGGGACGTATTCAAGCCAAACTAATATTCATGTGCAGGTAGCACCTAACACGTATGCTTACCTATCAAGGTATCATACTTCAGGTAATCGAGGTTATAATTTTACTTTGGAGCAGATCGAGGAGGGAAAATTACTGGCGAAGCTTTCAGCTGAACAGATCGTATGGGACACCGCCAAAAACGTATGGAACGTGAGAGATTGGCGGCTTCGGGAACTTAAGGATATGGGCGAACAATACACCTTCGGTCAATCCATTGACACTGTCCTATCCATCACGCCGGATGACTTTGATCTTCCAAAAAACCATCATGAAACGTTGACCCTTCCTAAATTGACCCAGCAAATAAAAATCCTCGAGAGCAGAGGGGCAGACAATATCAACTTCTATCGGATCGAGAGATACGTGAGGTTCATGTCTCCATTTGCTGCCATTATCCTAACTTTTATAGGCGTGGTGGTGTCATCAAAGAAAACAAGAGGCGGATCTGGCTTTAAAATAGCTTTGGGCTTTATGCTGGCCTTTGTCTATATTATACTCTTTTTGTTGTCCCGCACCTTTGCCGAAGCCGGCTCGGCATACCCAGTATTCTCCGTATGGATCCCAAATATCGTATTTGCCATTACGGGTCTTGTCTTGTATAAAACAGTTCCCCGATAACATTATGACCGTTTCCCCGATTGTGAAGGATTATTTGATGCTCCATTTTGTCGTACTGATTTGGGGTTTTACTGCGATACTTGGAATGCTGATAAGCATCCCGACCATAGAAATGGTATTTTATCGAACATTTTTGGCCTTTGTAGCGTTGGGATTGATCTTCTGGTGGCGGAAGACGAAAATACGCATACCCCAAAAGGAGCTACTAAAAATTCTGGCAACAGGAGGCATCATCTGCCTTCATTGGTTGCTGTTCTTTGGCGCGGCAAGAGTTTCCAATATTTCTGTCTGTCTGGCCGGTTTGGCTACCGCCTCTTTTTGGACCGCCTTTATCGAGCCAATGGTCAACAAGACCAAAGTGAAGTGGTACGAAGTACTCCTAGGCTTAGTCATCATCGTTGGCTTGGTGATTATTTTCAGTTTTGAGCTCGACTACTGGCTTGGGCTGGTGATGTCCGTAGGCTCAGCACTACTGGGAGCATGTTTTATGGTGATCAATAGCCGTTTGACCAAAAGGGGCAATCCCTATATCATCACCTTTTATGAAATGTTGGGAGCCTGTCTCTTTTCTGTATTGGCATTGTTCTGCAACCAGCTTTTTTATTCCGGGGAGGAGTTGCAGCTCATCCCGACCACGATGGACTGGGTTTGGCTTTTTCTATTGGCGGGATTCTGCACGGTATATGCTTTTTCCGTTTCCGTGGAGCTGATGAAAAGATTAACGGCCTTTGCCGTTAACCTCACCGTCAACCTCGAGCCGGTATATGGGATCATCCTTGCCGTATTGATTTTTGGTGAAAAGGAGAAAATGACCGGCGGATTCTATTTGGGCACACTGATCATTTTGCTGGCGGTATGTCTTTACCCGCTGTTCAACTATATCTACAAAAGAAGAAAGGCAAAGCAGCTGCTGAGGATGCAGTAAACTGGAGACGTTTAAAAAAACCTCAACCTTAGCCCAGTGATATTACATTCCAACTTTAAATACAAAATATCCTTTTCCTGAAAAACTCATTTCAGGCTCCTGATCGAACAAGCCGAAGACAGTGGATCCCGATCCCGACATAGC
>DATGMS010000172.1:0-3823 GCA_035307285.1 Cyclobacteriaceae bacterium | reverse complement strand
TTTGGCAAAGGCGAGGGGGAATTGCCGAAGAGCGTTGAAAATTTCAGACCACAACGGCAGCAAGACCGACGGGATATCACCCTGACTTGGGACCATATTAAAGATGCTCAGGGCTACAATATCAAATGGGGCATTGCACCGGATAAACTGTACAGTTCTTGGCTAGTCTATGGTAAGAATGAACACCAAATGAAAAGTTTGGGAAGAGATCAGACTTATTATTTTGCCGTGGAGGCCTTTAATGAAAACGGGATTTCCAAACTATCAGAGATCGTGGAGGTAAAGTAAGCTTCAATTGGCCTTCCTCCTCTTCGGGAATTATTTCTTTGGTCTTGTAAGGCGAAAGAATGTTGACCCAATAGCGAGCCGATAAATGGTATGTTACAAAGTTTTTGATTAGTTTTAAATGAACATGATAGCCTAGACATATGACAATAGGAATTGCCGCCGATCATGCCGGATTTGAACACAAAGAGCATCTGCTCAAAAAGCTGAGGGAAGAAGGATATGCGGTTCAGGACTATGGTGCTCTCGCCTACGATGCCTCGGATGATTATCCTGACATTATCGTGCCTCTGGGTTTGGCATTGTCTCGGAAAGAAGTGGACAGGGGTATTGCGGTCTGCGGCAGCGGAGTCGGCGTTGCCATCGCAGCCAACAAAATCCCAGGAGTGCGTGCCGCCCTCATCAGTGACTATTATTCCGCCCATCAGGGAGTGGAACACGATGATATGAACCTGATCTGCCTGGGAGGACGGGTATTAGGGCCGATGCTGATTGGAGACATTGTAAAGGCTTTTTTAGAGGCGGATTTCCAACGGGAAGAGCGATTTCAACGTCGGTTGGACAAAGTGCTTGCGCTAGAAAATAAATGGAAAACGACCTGAACATGAGAACATGAAGATTGATAAAAAACAACCCACAATCATCGTAATTTTTGGAGGCACCGGAGATCTGGCTAAAAGAAAATTGATTCCGGCTTTTTACAATTTGTTTTTAGATGGCTGGATGCAAGAACGGTTTGCCATTATCGGCTTGGGAAGAACTGAGTTGGACGATGCGCAATATAGAGCACGACTTTATGAAGGAGTGAGCGAGTTTTCTAGAAACGGCATGCCCGAAGAAGAGAAATGGGCGCTTTTCCGGTCTTCTATTTTTTATATCCCTTCCAATATCAATCAGGAAGAAGCCTTTCAACAACTCGCTGTTCGCTTGGATGAATTGGACCAAACTTGGGGTGTGAGGGCCAAAAGGCTGTTTTATCTCTCAGTAGCACCCCTGTTTATCGAAACGATTACGACCCATCTCTGCAATCATGGCCTGGCTTCTGAGCCGACCTTGGACCATCTCATCATTGAGAAGCCTTTTGGCTATGATAAGGAGACTGCCGTAAATCTTAATAAAATGCTCACCAATAGTTTCCAAGAAGAACAGATCTATAGGATCGACCACTACCTTGGGAAAGAAACGGTACAGAATATTCTGGCATTCCGCTTTGCCAACACCTTGTTTGAACCCCTGTGGAACCGCAATTATATTGACTCCGTGCAAATCTCCGTGGCCGAAAAGGTCGGGGTAGAAGATCGGGGCGGTTATTACGAAGGCTCCGGTGCGCTACGGGATATGATACAAAACCATTTACTACAGATCCTGTGCATGATCGCCATGGAACCGCCAATATCTTTTCAAGCCGAAGAAATTCGGAATAGGAAAGTGGATGTATTGCGAGCAATCAAACGCATTGCTCCGGAAGACGTTTATAAATATGCTGTTAGGGGCCAATACGCACAAGGATGGATCGAAGGAGACGCTGTGCCCGGCTATCGGGAGGAGGCTGGTGTCGACCCAAGATCCAATACCGAGACCTATGCAGCGATCAAGTTTTATATCGACAACTGGAGATGGCAGGGGGTTCCCTTCTTTTTGCGCACTGGAAAAAGAATGCCTGAAAAAACCTCCTCTATTACGATTCAATTCAGGCCGGTGCCTCATGCGACCTTTCCAGAAAAGCAGTTCGACAAACTCGTTCCCAATCGGCTAACAATTAATATCCAGCCCCAAATGGACATTCGCCTTCGTTTCACCACCAAGAAGCAGGGGCTGGAAATGAATCTGAACCGGTCTGAGATGGTGTTTAACTACGACAGCTGTTCCACTCACACGCCGGAAGCATACGAGACGCTGTTGCTAGATGCCATGCGTGGGGATGCAACGCTCTTTATGCGGGCCGATCAAGTAGAAGAAGCTTGGGACGTGATCATGTCCATTCTTGAGGTATGGGGCAATCGGGATTCCTTGGATTTCCCCAACTATGCAGCAGGAACCTGGGGACCAGAGAGTGCGGAAGCCCTCATTGCAAAAGGGGGACGTGTCTGGGCGGTCAACCCACCCAAATAAAAGCGGGTCCCGGTCTTCATCAACATAAAAGAAAAACAATGAAATTCAATAAGTTTGAAAGCCTCAATCAAATAAGCCAGGCAGCAGCTGAGATATTGGTAAAGGCGGCAGACATGGCCATAAAGAAAAACGGGCGGTTTACCATAGCGCTAACCGGTGGATCATCTCCCGTGGAGTTATATAAGATGCTAGCCAAGGAGCCTTATTCTAGCCGGGTACACTGGGAAAAAGTGTATGTTTTTTGGGGAGATGAACGGTGGGTACCCTTAGAGGATGAGCGAAGCAATGCCCGGATGGCCTTTGACACTTTACTCAACCATGTACCCATTCCAAAAGAACAGATCTTTCCCATGTGGTCGGCAGATAAAAGCCCTCAGGATTTTGCATTTGAATACGAAAAGCAACTTCAGCTTGTTTTGGGAGAAAAGGGAGTTTTTGATCTTATATTGCTGGGAATGGGCGACGATGGGCATACCGCCTCCCTGTTTCCTGATACCGAGGTACTGAACGAAGAAGTGGCGGGAGTCAAAGCATATTTTCTTGATCCGCAGGAGATGTACCGCATTACGCTTACGGCTCCTTTAATTAACCAAGCAAAAGAGATTGTTTTTCTGGTTCATGGAGAAAACAAGGCTCCCGCATTGAGAGAGGTACTAGAAGGTGAAAGAAACCCTAAACAATATCCTGCACAACTTATTGCGCCTCTGGCGGGGGAAGTGACATGGTTAGTGGATAAGGCGGCAGCAACCGAGCTTAAGCACCTTTAGGTTTTCTACCACTTGAACTGAGAAGGAACTAAGCTTCTTTTAGTTCCCATCGGAAACACCAATTCCCTCATCTTTTCGAAGCTCTATATAATCGGCGTGTCCAGTATCTTCTATGTAGTTCGCATATTCAGTATATAGCCTGTTCCATACTTGGTATATAATCGCTGTAGCATCTTTATCAGGTTCACCATCTTTTGGCCATAAGGCATCTCTGGATGCTTTGGACTTATGAATAATTATCTTTGCATATTTCCCTAATTGAGCAGGTGTTCCGCGGTCAATCTTTGCAATATAAAAACTGAAACCAGGTACCAAATTGAAATAGGCAGGATTAAATTCCTCGCGTACCCAATGTTCGAACTTAATAGTATCCACACCTGGCTTTAAGTCAATAAAGTGCAGCGAAATAACTTGTCCGTTATCTTGTTCAATAGTTTCTTGGGCTTGAGAAAAAGTAGTTGAACAGATAATAAAAAAAATCCCTAATATAATTTCCCGATCGAATACTGGATGTTTAGTGGCCATATGTGTAGAATTTTTACCTTCATTGAACAATAGAACTACCGAATTTTCAATCACCATGGTGGGGCTTTTACTGTGTTGCCTACCGCTGATAATAACACCTAAATCCACTATTATAAAATAATCCTACAATGTAA
>DATGMS010000171.1:0-2009 GCA_035307285.1 Cyclobacteriaceae bacterium | reverse complement strand
ACCCTGCGTTGTAGCCCCATTACGGTGAAATTCTGCGCAGGTAAGCCAATGTCATCGACACTTCCAGTCTGCATGTTCATGGCACTTACCCGCCAATTTCTATCAATCTTCCCGCTCAGCCGTGCGCCAAAATGGATGGGGGCATTCAAGCCGATCCTTCGGGAAAAAAAGGGCCTTATATTTTCATAGCCAAAATTGGCGAACAAGTCCCCGTTCTCCAGAAAAAATTGCCTCCGTTCCGGAAAGAACAGCTCAAAGCGGTCTAGGTTGGTGACCTGCCGGTCTACTTCCACTTGGGAAAAATCAGGATTTACCGTCAAATCCAAATTTAAAGAAGAGCCCAAAGCTACTTTGGCATCCATGCCCACGTCTCTTCTATAGGTTTCGGCGGTACCATTCCTGTGATCTTTAGTCACCCCTCCCAGTGCATAAGGAATAAGCGATATATTAGATCCCGCATAAGGCGGCGGCTCATCCCAGACCAACACGCCGGTATAAGCCAATGAAGCAGAAGGAAACTGTCTAGGCACCGGCGCCCAGCTTGATTTTTCAGTCGTCTTAAGGTCATTCCGGCCAAAGTTGATCCCCCATTCCGTAATCCCCTTCTTGTATCTTATTGACTTGAAAGGAATGGCCGCTTCAAAGGTCCATCTGTCCCCGTAGTTTTTTACCGCAGACACCCACTTGTTGTCCCAACTCAGGTCCACCGAGCCGCCATTGTACATGATGCCGTCCCATTGTGCACCGGCCGCATTGGCGCCAAAAGAAAAACCGTTCGTCTGGTCATCGAAGGGATCCATAAACAACAGGAAGTTATCATTTTTAGTAAAAGAGAAATCCCTCCGTAGTGACTCGACCATATATGGACCCGAAAGTCCATGAAAATTGGTGACAAAAAGATACAGGTTCTTGTCATCGTACGTCATTCTCACTTCTGTCAATACCTCCGCATAGCTGGTATCGATGGGAAGGATCATATAAAAGTTATCTGCGACATCAGCCTGTAACCACGATTCTTCATCCATAACTCCATCAATTTGAACAGCTGAGGTGGCTTTTCGAATTTGCAACCGATAGTCGTTGTTGATCTTTTGAGCAAGAAGATGAAAAGGAAGACCGGATAGAACAAGAAGAAAAACCAGAAGTAAAGGTTTGGGCATATAATGAGACAGATTTAAAACAGGTCTTCTTATTGGATGATTTACTGGAAAAGGTAGATCAAAAACAGCGTCTTGTAACTTAAGCAAAAGGAAAGGTACTTAAGCAGTTTTTGCCGACACTGCCTTAAGTACCTCTCTTCTTTCTTCCAAATAACATTCTTATTCGCTGGTCAACTGCTTGATCAGGTCCACTTCTGCTTGTCGGTAAGGTGTTCCATCGGCCCGAAAGATGTCATGAAACCAAAGCTCCGGCTCAGCAGTGTAGGTTTCTCTCCAGCTGTCCCAGGGATAGATGGTTTGCGATTTTCCTGCGACAAAACCCCAGTTATAAGCCCCTATATTGTTTTCTTTCATAATAGGAAGAATATCTTCAAAAGTACTTTCATTTCCCCTGGCCATATATTCTGTGCAAAGTAGCGGCCTCTCATATTGCTTGAGATGGTTCATCACCTCGGTAAATTCCTCTGGCCCCTCATACTGGTGGAAAGAATTGATGTCGGAATTATAGAGCATAAAGCTATCCATAGGCGCTAGGTTTTCAGGATCTGAATAATCCCCTCTCCACACGCCCGAAGTAATCGGCTGGCTGGGTCCGGCCTCCCTAGCCCACTCAAACGACTTCTTCAACAGACGCAACGCCAGTTCAGCTTTGTCTTTGGATTCGATATCGCCATAAGCGGAAACGTTGGGATTGTCGGGTTCATTAAAGATATCCCAGATCAGCACCCTATCATCTTGGGCAAAATGACCTATTATGCCCTTTACGTAACGCTCCAGTCTGGGATCCTGTGTCGAATCCTGTAATACCTCCAAGCCGGGACTTTGTACCCAACCGGAATTATGGACATG
>DATGMS010000170.1:0-4501 GCA_035307285.1 Cyclobacteriaceae bacterium | reverse complement strand
TTTTCCCCAATCTCATCTGGCAATACAAGAATAACTTCCCCGTTTTTCAACATTTACAACAATTGTCTGCCACCCAATTGGTCCACGTCAATCGATGGGGATTTTTAAGGGCTCAATTGTTTTTCTTTGTAGGTTCCTTTGCGGTGCTGTTGGCAGGGTTCTACGCATTGCTGGTCTATGCTGAGTTCAAAAAATATAAATTGTTCTTTTGGTCATTTTTTTTCACGCTTGCAGTTTTCCTCTATTTTAAAGCAAAAGACTATTACGCTATCGGGCTTTATCCGGTTTACATTGCCTTTGGCTCGGTGTATTTAGATAACATCTTGGAAGGTGGCTGGAGGAGGGCTTTACAGCCATTGCTTATTTTGTGTCCAGTGGCGTTTTTTATTCCCATGTACCTTTATTTGTTTCCCAATAGATCCCCAGAGTCTATCGTGGAGCATTCGGAACAATACCAGGCGATGGGCTTGCTGCGTTGGGAAGATGGTAAAGACCATGCCCTGCCGCAGGATTTTGCGGATATGCTGGGCTGGAAGGAATTGGCTGCTAAAGTGGATAGCCTCTATGCGGGAGTTCCCCATCCTGACCAGACCCTTGTGCTCTGCGACAACTATGGACAGGCGGGAGCAATCAATTATTACAGCACCAAAGGGATAAAGGCAGTGTCTTTCAGTGCGGATTATATCAATTGGTTCGAGCTCGACCGCAAATATATTCACTTGATAAGAGTCAAAAACAATCAAGAATTGGAACAAGAGTTTGAAGAAACAAGTCTTTTTTTCCATGCTTCTGCCAAAGCGGGCTCCATAGAAAATCGCTTTGCCAGGGAATATGGCACCGCCATCTTTTTATTTATAGGAGCTAAAATTGACATTAACGGAAGGATCGAGACTGAGATAGCAGAAGTAAAGGCGGATGGTTATTGAAGCCATAGAAGAGCGCCTATGGCCATTACTCGAGTAGCAGCTTTTGTGTCCCCAAAAAATTAAGCAGTGGATCAGCCCGTCCTACAAACCCCAATGCATCGCTCTTGCCGGAAGGAAAACCATCTGAAACGCCCTTGTTGGCGCTTAAAGAACCTCTAATATTAACTGGACAAGTTAATGAATTTTTTTCAATGATTTATAGTTACTATTTCGTCCATTGATAAAAAGTGGTTTCAAAAAGAGGTAACTTTGTTGCTTCTTAAACTCCCCTCGAGCCTAATGAGTGAACAAATAAAACATGAATGCGGTATCGCCCTAATCAGGCTTCGCAAACCCCTCCAATACTATATTGATAAATACGGTACTCCCATGTATGCTGCCAACCGGCTTTATGTGTTGATGCAGAAACAGATCAACAGGGGGCAGGACGGGGCAGGAGTCGCTAACATCAAAATAGCTACTAAACCAGGAACCCGGTATATTAGCAGGTATCGTTCCATTGAACCCCAAGCGGTCAATTCTATTTTTGAAAAAATAACCAAGAAATACAAAAAGGCCAAAAAGCTGGGCGGCGAGGAAGCCCTTAAAGATGCGGGATGGCTAAAAGAAAATGTTGCCTTCTCTGGTGAAGTGTGGTTGGGGCACCTGAGATATGGTACCCATGGCGAAAACAGCATAGAAACCTGCCACCCTTTCCTTAAGCAAAACAACTGGAGAAGCAGGAACCTGGTGATGGCCGGAAACTTCAATATGACCAATGTGGAGAAACTTTTTGGCAAATTGGTCGAGCTTGGACAGCATCCCAAAGAAAAAACAGATACCGTAACGGTGATGGAAAAGATCGGGCATTTCCTTGATGAGGAAAACCAGCGGATTTTTGACAAATACAAGACGCATTTTTCCAATGAAGAAGTCACCGAAGTGATAGAAAACGAGTTGGATGTCGCCCGTATCCTCAAGCGGTCCTGCCGGGATTTTGACGGAGGCTATGCCATGGCGGGATTGATAGGGAACGGATCTAGCTTTGTGGTAAGAGATCCTTCGGGGATTAGGCCAGCTTATTATTACGCTGATGACGAAATCGTCGTCGTCGCTTCAGAGAAGCCCGCAATTAAATCAGCCTTCAACATAGAATATAAGGAGATCAAGGAAATCCAACCGGGCTGTGCTTTGGTGGTCAATAAGGATGGTTCTTATGACGAACATAGGATCATGCCGGCCTTGGAAAAGAAATCCTGCAGTTTTGAAAGGATATATTTTTCCAGAGGAACAGATCCAGATATTTATAGGGAAAGGAAGAAATTGGGAAGAAATCTTGTTCCCCAGGTTCTTAAGTCAATCGACTTTGATCTCAAAAACACGGTGTTTTCTTATATTCCGAACACCGCCGAGACCGCTTTTTATGGCTTGGTCGAGGGACTTGAAGATTATTTGAGTGCTAAGCGAAGAGAAGTGTTGCTGGAAGGAAAACCCCATTTGGGAGAATTGGAAGACCTGTTAGGTTTTAGACCGCGGGTGGAGAAGCTGGTCACCAAAGATGTCAAACTAAGGACTTTTATCACCAATGACAACGACCGTGATGCCATGGTGGCCAATGTGTATGATACCACCTATGAAGTGATCAGGCAGCATATCGATACCATCGTGGTATTGGATGACAGCATTGTCAGGGGTACAACCTTGGAGAAAAGTATCCTAACAACATTGGATCAGTTAAAGCCCAAGAAAATTATCATCGTATCCTCTGCTCCGCAGATCCGGTTCCCGGATTGTTATGGGATTGATATGTCAAGAATGAAGGATTTCGTGGCGTTCAGGGCGGCAATTTCTTTATTGAAGGATCACGGAAAATCCTATATTCTGGATGAGGTTTATGCCAAATGTATAGGTGATCCCAAAGGCACGGACAACTATGTAAAGGAAGTGTATACGAGCTTTACGGATGAACAGATCTCCGACAAAATAGCTGATATCATCACCAGTGACCAGATTAACGCGGAGGTGAAAGTGATCTACCAAACTGTCCCGAGCCTTAATCAAGCTTGCCCTGATCACAGGGGGGACTGGTATTTTACCGGAGATTTCCCCACTGTCGGCGGGGTGCAGGTGGTAAACCGGGCATTTGTCAACTTTATGCAAGGAAAAACAGTAAGGGCTTACTAAACATTTATTGAATCAGCCAAAACACCCATCGGATATCCAGATGGGTGTTTTGGCTTTTAATATCATACAGCAATGGGAATAAATACAGCACTTTTAAAGCAAACCTGTGAAATCGCCGGGGCACCGGGATTTGAAAAGAGAATCCGGGATTTTGTAGTAGATCAGGTCACTCCTTTGGTGGATGAAGTCAGCGTGGACAATCTAGGCAGCGTCGTCGCTATCAAGAGGGGAGCAAATAATCCAGAGGGTAAAAGAGTCATGGTGGCAGCGCATATGGATGAGATTGGTTTCATTGTCACCCATATCGACGACAGCGGTTTTATCCGGTTTCATACACTGGGCGGATTCGATCCAAAGACATTGACCGCACAGCGGGTGATTGTCCATGGCACCCAGGATTTAGTTGGGGTGATGGGCAGCAAGCCCATTCACGTCATGTCGCAGGAGGAGCGGGCCAAGATGCCCAAAACTACCGATTATTTTATTGATATGGGCCGCTCTAAGGAAGAGGTGGAAAAATACATCAAAGTCGGTGATCCAATCACCCGGGACCGGGAACTGATAGAAATGGGCGACTGCGTCAACTGCAAATCCATTGACAACCGGGTGGCGGTATTTATCTTACTGGAAGCCTTAAAGACGTTGGGAGAGGTGCCTTATGATGTGTATGCAGTTTTCACGGTGCAGGAGGAAGTGGGGTTAAGGGGAGCCAACGTGGCTGCCCATAATATCAATCCGGATTTCGGAATCGCCCTGGATACTACCATTGCCTATGATGTGCCGGGTGCGGCTGCCCATGAGAGGATCACCGAATTAGGCAAAGGCACCGCCATTAAGATCATGGACGGGATGACCATCTGTGATTATCGCATGGTGGATTTTATGAAGAAGACTGCCGATGCCAAAGGCATTGCTTGGCAGCCCGAGATTCTTCCTGCAGGGGGTACCGATACCGCCGGGGTACAACGCATGGGGAAACAAGGCGCTATTGCCGGGGCCATTTCTATTCCGACCCGTCATCTGCACCAGGTAATCGAGATGGCGCATACAGGAGACATCGATCTCAGCGTACAGTTGCTGAAGGCTTGTTTGGAGGAAATCGATCAGTATGATTGGGCGCATTGAATTGAGTACAAAGTAGCTAGTAGGACGTACAAGGATCAATACCGCGTTGTACTTCCTACCCATGCCACCTACACAGATAAAGTATAACATGTAATGGACGATAGAGAAGGAGGTATCAAAAATTATATCGAAAACCCTCATCTAAGTTATGTGGACCTACCTTTTGAGTGGAAGGGGACGCCTGTGGATCACCGGGGCAGGTTTGTGAATCATGAGCATCCATTTATCAACTCCATCCGGGAATTGCTCAAATGGCAGTTGATGAGGAATCCCCAGAAGGAGGAGAA
>DATGMS010000169.1:0-11019 GCA_035307285.1 Cyclobacteriaceae bacterium | reverse complement strand
CATTTTCCTCAAAGACAGCCATTTGTGCCATGTTGCTATTGAAGACATGTGTATTTTGAGCTGGAAATCGGTTTAAAAGATCAGCAATCTTTGTGATTGTCGATCTACTTACGTCGAGTCCTTGAGCCAATAGGGGCCTTGCACTTAATAAGTACAAGGCCAAGAGACCTGCAAGTTTAATGGTGATTAAATTTACGCGTATTTTTAGAGTTTTCATTTCCTTTGTATGGATAAGTTAAATCGTATAGGGAGCTCTCATGGGCCGGTGGATTAAACGGTTGGCCCCCTCGTCATCAATGAATTCTTGCTTTTCAGGATCAAAATTTAGGGTTCTTCCCAGTCTTAAGGCGGCCAATCCTATATTCACAATGGTACCTGAACGGTGTCCATTTTGTTCGTTGAGGGCAAATTTGCTTCTCGTTTTGACAGCTTCGACAAAATCCACTACTTGAGGTGCTGGATCAGGGAACTGTGCCAGCTTCCTTTCCATATTGGGAATGTCAGACTTGAAGCCGATATATAGATTCCCCTCCGGCCCGGCTATATAAGGGGCCTGTTCGGTGCCTTCTCCGTCCAGAATGATCTGGCAGCCATCTTCGTAGGTATAAGTGATTTTTCTCCAGGTGCCGACCGCTACCGGATGTTGCTGGGGTGCATCCACTTCTACTTTAACCGGACTGGTGTCATCTTTCCCCAAAAAGTATTGTACCGGATCCAGATAATGCTGGCCCATATCTCCCAAGCCTCCTCCATCGTAATCCCAATAGCCGCGGAAGGTATTGTGTACCCTGTGTTCGTTGTAGGGTCGGTATGGGGCAGGTCCTAGCCATCGGTCATAATCCAATTCTTCCGGTATCGGTTCAGGTTGAAGGTTGGTTCTTCCTACCCAGTAGAATTTCCAGTCGAATCCTGTAAGCCTGCCCACGGTGACTTTTAGCGGCCAGCCCAACATGCCGGAGTCAACAAGCTTTTTGATCTTCTTGACTTCAGTGTTCATCCCATAAAAATTGGCGTCAAAGCGAAACCAGGTGTTCAACCTGAAAATATTCCCATGTTGTTTAATGGCTTCCACCACCTTTTTACCTTCACCGATGGTCCGGGTCATCGGCTTTTCACACCAGATGTCTTTTCCATGTCGGGCAGCATCCACACTCATGATGCCATGCCAGTGGGGCGGTGTTGCAATGTGCACGATATCTACTTCGGGAAGCTGGATGAGCTCTCGGTAATCGGTAAGGGTTTTTACGCCGGGATCCTTCAGGGCATCCATGGCTATTTTGATGTGTCTTTGGTCCACGTCACAGATTGCAACCGTTTTAGTGCCGGCATATTGAAAATGGCCCCGACCCATGCCGCCTACACCGATGATCCCTTTGGTGAGGTGGTCACTTGGCGCCAGGAAGCCTTTGCCCAACACATGCCGTGGCACAATAGAAATGCCCCCTAGAGCCAAAAGCGAACCCTTGATAAATTTCCTTCTGGAATCTTTCAGATTATCCTTCATGGTGTGAATATAGGTGTGTTTTAAGAGGTATCAATTTGAATATCAGATGGTGAATATATCCTAAGAATTTATTAGAGACAACGTTTTCTTTTTGTCGATCACCAAAATAGGAATCTAAATGGGCATACCGGAATGGTTTTAGAGGATACCCAAGCAGGAGTTTGCCCAAGAAACTTAGCGGAGATTGTTCATTAGAATAAATAATTGTTCGTGATGGCTTTCTTCAATCCCGTGTTTGTTGCCAAACCTTGAAATCTATAATGTTAATTAAAAAAAATCACTAATGATGAGGAAAAAAAGAGTAGAATCAAAAGAGAATGATAGTCGGAAGACAAGTGTAACTGATAATCCATTTACACAGGCGGTCAAAAAAGCAAGCGGAGAGGAAGGGTTTTCTCTAGAAGAAGAAACGTCTCTCCAAGAAGGGGATGCACCGAAAATTTCTTTGAAAGCAAAAGATGAATTGATGCGAGCTCAAGAAGCCAAAAATGATACTTCAGTAGAAGGCGAGAAATTCCGGCGGGACGGGGATTAAGAGGAAGATTTATAACCTCAAATTGTGGGGAATAAAGGACATCCTTATAGTCCTTTATCCTCCTCCTCTCGTTTCTTCTTATTTGCCATTCTCCAAAAGATAAAGCCTGCAACCACTATTATCGGCAAGACGATATAGATAACAATATTAGTAGTGGAGCTAAAATCAATGGGTCCATTGCCTTTAGGAATACCTTGCGGCACCTGGCCAACTACGCTGGGACTGAATAAGATGTAGAAAAAGGAAAGTAGAAGAAAAATCTGTTTCTGAAATGAAGATATTGTCGGTGCTTTCATATTGCATTCTGTTGGTTATTAAAAGATCAGGAAGTGCCCATTCCTTGAGCTATGCTTCCTGTCCATTTTAATACAACATGTATGCTAATTTTAAAAGCTTGTGAAATTCCTGATTTAGAACAGTTACTTAACGAAAGGTCCGGATCGCCCGTCGCTATCAAGAAGTGATGTTTATTTGGAGATTATTCAGAATTTCTCGATAGACCACCTCGTCATCCATTATCCCATTATCCTCGTAATAGTACGTTCGGCTTGAAATGTCACCACCAAAATAACGTGTTTCACTGTAGATGCTCAGCACGACACGCGTCCCGTCTTCCGTCGGCCGAAGGAGAAAGTTCAAGGTTCTTTTTTCCCCTTCTTTGGCCGAAAGTAGCTTTTTCTTCTCCTTTAGAAAGATCGTGGCTTGTATAAACCCGGCTTGTTTGTCTACCGACTGAATAAAAAAATCGCTTGTCTGCAAATAATCAATCACTTTATCAAAAGTAATGTCTTTTTTAGAGCCCAAGGTGATGCTTTTGAAAGGGGTATCTTCAGTTAACGTTTGGGTGGGTGCGGCCGTCGCATACGCCATCAAGACAAAAACTGAAAATATAAGCTTGGCTTTCATATTGGTTAATTTATGTAGGAGGGAAAAAACAATTCATCCATGCTTGCATCGTGGACATACTGTTTGAAATGTTGGTTTTAGCCATAGTAGATATTTATATACAAAAACCACAAGGAATTATTCTTAAGGTTCTCATTCTCTAAGCAGTTGACCCAGTTGTTTTTCCACCTTGTCAAAATCAAAAGCCGTCAACGAGTTTTCCATTTTAGCCACGATCTGTTCGAGACAGAGCTGCCCGATACTGCCTTCATGCGTATGTTTCACAGAATAGGAGGGGGCGAAATCATCATTCTCAATGGCCATCCCGACCGATTTATAAGCATCTCTGAAGGGCACTCCCGCCAATACTAGACGGTTGACTTCTTCTACACTGAACAGGTGCTTAAAAGCTTCGTTGTTGAGCAAACCCTGCTTTACTTCAATATGTTGAAGCATAAAGGTCGTGATCATTAAACAATCTTTTAACTTTTCGAAATCAGGGAAAACAGTTTCCTTTAACAGCTGCAAATCCCGGTGGTAACCAGTGGACATATTGGTCAGCTGTAAAAGTAAAGCTTGGGGAGAAGCCTGTAATTGGTTGGTTTTTGCCCTTATTAACTCGAAGACATCGGGGTTTTTCTTATGCGGCATAATGCTAGATCCGGTGGTCAGCTCATCGGGAAATTTGATGAAGCCGAAATGTTGGTTCATAAACAAGATGGAATCAGTTGCCAGTTTGTTTAATGTGCCCGCTATACCTGCCATGGCAAAAGACAATGTCTTCTCTGTCTTGCCCCGGCTATTTTGCGCATTGATGACATTATAGTGCATCTCTCCAAAGCCCAAAAGTTCTGTAGTTAGCTTACGGTTTAGAGGGAAAGATGAACCATATCCGGCAGCGGACCCCAAAGGATTTCTATTAGCGAGGTTGAAAGCGGCAATCCATAAATCCATATCTTCAGCCAAGGCTTCTGCAAAGGAGCCAAACCATAGCCCAAATGAAGAGGGCATGGCCAATTGGGTATGGGTATAGCCAGGCATTAGATCCTCCTTATATTTTTCGGCAAGCTCAACCAACAAATCAAAAAGCACTTTTATTTCGGCAATGACAGATTGTATCTCCGATCGGTAATACAACTTCAAATCAACCAAAACTTGGTCGTTGCGGGAACGACCGCTGTGTAGTTTTTTCCCCACCTCCCCATAACGTTGGGTCAATAGGAACTCCACTTGGCTATGGACATCCTCCACTCCAGGTTCTATGGAGAATCCCCCTTCCTCAATCTCCTTATAAATCTCCAGCAACCCTCTTTTCAACGTGGCAAGCTCGTCAGCAGTAATCAAATCAATTGTTGCCAACATCGTCGCATGAGCAATAGAAGCCATTACATCGAAAGGTGCCAGCAAAAGATCAAAATCCGGATCTCTCCCTATGGTGAACTTTTCCACCTCAACCTTGCTGCCGGTATTTTTTTGCCAAAGTTTCATATAAACGTTAATGTTTTGTGTCAAAATAGGTGTTCAATAAATCAATGTAAAATTCCACACCTTGTTCGATTTCCTTCAAATAAATGAATTCATCGGCAGTATGGGAACGGGCAGAATCTCCCGGTCCAATCTTGACCGAAGGATAGGGGATAAGCGCTTGGTCGGATAACGTAGGACTACCATAAAACGCAAGTCCCATCTGTCGTCCCACCTCCAGTATTCTATGGTCGGGATCGATGGTAGAAGAATTTAATCTCAAAGACCTGGGCTTTAATTCCGCCTGGAGCACTTGCTTCAGTTCTTCCAAGGCTTCCTCCAAGGTATAGGCATCGGTCACTCTTACATCCAACGTATAGCTACACAGATCCGGAACGACATTATGTTGGCTCCCAGCTTGGAGGATTGTTGCGGTCACTTTATTTTCCCCGAGATACTCCGACTTTTTCTTGAAGCGGTAGTTTTTGATAAGAACCAGATCATCCAAAGCTTTGTAGATGGCATTTTCCCCTTCCTCGCGAGCTGCATGACCCGCTTTTCCTTTTACCTCGGCATCGATGACTAAGAGTCCTTTTTCCGCAACGGCAAGTTGAAGCAGCGTGGGTTCCCCTACGATGGCGAGGTGAAGTTGAGGGAATTTCGGTAAAAGAAGCTCTATCCCGCCCTTTCCGCTGATTTCTTCCTCCGCACTGGCGGCTAGAATCAGGTTGTAAGGAATTTCTTTATCATAAAAATAAATGAAAGCAGAAATCAAACTGACCAGACAACCCCCGGCATCATTGCTTCCAAGTCCGTAAAGCTTGCCGTCTTCTACAATTGCCCGGTATGGGTCTTTTGTGTATCCCCGATTGGGTTTTACTGTATCGTGGTGGGAATTCAGTAGTATGGTGGAGAGCTGAGGGTCAAAGTAACGGTTTGTAGCCCACACGTTGTTGCCCTGTCGGGAAACAGGGATGTTTTTGGAATCTAGATAATCCGCGATAATTGTAGCGGTAGCTTCTTCCTCTTTGCTTAAAGAAGGCGCTTCGATCAGTTTTTTTAAAAGTGAAACGGCTTCACTCTCTAGCTTTTCTTTATTTTCTAATTTCAATTTTTCTGGTTATTATATTATGAAACGACACGTACTTTTGATGAAGTCATGAGATGGCTTGTCAAAATGAAGAGCTTAAGGCAAGCTTGGGAAATTACTGACCGCTGATCCGCCGACTCCAGCATTTCATAGAAGATCAGTAAAGGTCGTAGCGTCGTTTTTCAATACAAGTACCGGCATTCTTCCCTTTTTCGGCCAGCAGCAAATTTTCCGGCAGGCCTAGCCAAACCCGGTTCACCCCCTTGTTAAGCGCCATAAAAGCGTTGTCTAATTTTGGAATCATGCCTGAATGAATGACGTTTTCGTCTTTCAATTCTTTGAAAATGTCTTCATTAATGAGAGGTATTAATGAAGCATCATTTTTTTCATCAATTAACACCCCAGGTCGGTCAAAGCAAAAGTAGAGATTGACGGTGTGCTTGTTAGAAAGGGAAGTGGCGATTTCAGAGGCGATAGTGTCGGCATTGGTGTTTAGAAGCTGCCCTGTCTTATCGTGGGTAATGGCGCAGATCACGGGGACTATTTTTTCAGCAAGCAATAGTTCCAGAAACGGACTGTTTATTTCCTCCACATCACCCACGTAGCCGTAATCAATATTTTTTATGGGTCTTTTAACCGACCTGATCAAATTTGCATCTGCGCCGGTAAATCCCAGTGAATTTTGGTTAAGCGCCTGGAGCTTTGCTACCAGTTGTTTATTGATCAGCCCTGCATAGACCATAGTCACCACTTGAAGGGTCTCCAGATCCGTGATCCTCCTGCCATCCTTCATCTGAGGCATAACTCCCATGGATTCGCCGAATCTAGATGCCATCACACCGCCACCATGTATGAGTATTTTTGTTCCCGGAAATTTTGAAAACAGCATTAAAAATGCTTGCAGGTTTTCAGGATTGTCAATGACGTTGCCACCGATTTTTACAATACTTATAGTCATGTTTTAGGTATTTAGGCCACTGGGTTATAGCAACTCATCAATGACGGCTTGAGCAGCAAAAATTCTATTTTTAGCTTGCACTTGTACCAAGCTTCTAGGGCTGTCCAACAGTTCATCTGAAAGCTCTAAATTTCTTCTCACCGGAAGGCAATGCATTATCTTAGCATTGGGGCTTTCTTTGAGTTTTTCTTCTGTTAACAACCAAGATTTGTCTACGTGGACAATTTTGCCATAATCGTTAAATCCACTCCAGTTCTTCACATATACGAAGTCGGCATCCTTAAGTGCTTTGCTTTGGTTGTACTCAATGGTTGCGGATTGGGTGAAGGCTGGATCCAGTTCATATCCGGCAGGGTGGGTGATGGTCAGGTCATGGCCGCAGCCCAATGACCACTCCGTAAAGGAATTGGCTACTGCATGCGGAATGGCTTTAATATGGGGAGCCCAAGTCAAAACCACCTTTGGCTTTTTCTTTTCTCCCACTTGTTCAGTGATAGTAATCATATCAGCCAGACTTTGTAGGGGATGTCGGGTGGCGCTTTCCAAGCTGACTACGGGGATTCCGCTATATTTGATAAACTGCTGCATTACATAATCTTCCATGTCTTCCTTCTTATTGGTTAGAGAAGGGAAGGCTCGTACAGCTAATATGTCAAAATAGCTGCCCAACACCGCAGCGGCATCTTTTATATGTTCAACCTTATCTTTATTCATGACAACTCCTTCACCCATCTCCAAAGCCCATCCCTCTTTGTCCATGTTCAGGACGATACAGTCCATTCCAAGATTGGAGGCAGCAATTTGGGTACTGACCCTGGTTCGAAGGCTTGGGTTTAGAAAAATCAATCCTATCCTCTTTCCCCTGCCTCTTTCTTGGTTTACTAAAGGAGTTTGCTTGAACAATAATGCCTTTTCTATAAGCCTTAAGGCCAATTCCCTATTCTCGAACTTAATAAACTCATTCATAATAGTAATTCAACAGTAGTTAAACCTGGGACAGTGCCAGCGATTTTTGTATGCTTTCCAAAAATAAAGTTAAGTCATTTATTGGGATATTCAGAGGAGGTAGCAGACGGATCGTGTGTTTTCCGGCAGAGCTTCCTGTAAATATATGGTATTGGCTGATCAATTCTTTCCGCACAGGGGCCGCTTCTTTTTCCAGATCAATGCCGATCATTAAGCCTTTGCCACGCACTTCTTGGATACCTTCAATTCTACTGAGCTCATCTATAAGATAGGTGCCAGATTGGCCTGCCGCTTTGAGCAGGTTTTCTTCCTCAATCACTTCCAAAACGGCCAAGCCTGCGGCACAGGCCAAGTGATTGCCACCGAAAGTTGTTCCAAGTAGCCCAAAAGAAGCTTTAAAATCGGGGTGGATCAAGACCCCGCCGATAGGATAGCCGTTACCCATTCCTTTGGCGGTGGTGATAAGATCAGGTCGAAGGCCCTTTACCCATTGATGGGCAAAGAAGCGTCCGGTCCGGCCATAGCCCGACTGGACCTCATCCAAAATCAATTTGGCCTGATATTTCTTGCAAAGGTCGGCCAAGCCTAGTAAAAATTCCGGATCAGGAACCTGAATACCGTTCACTCCCTGGATGCCTTCGATGATAATTCCAGCTATTTGATCCTGATGAAGTTGTCGTTCTACAGCTTCCAGCTCGCCAAATGGAAGTATGTGTACCTCGCCATGATGATTAAACGGAGAGATAATGCTGGGATTATCAGTTAAGGCAACGGCTCCGGAAGTCCTCCCGTGAAAGGCGCCGGAAAAAGAGATAAAGCCCGGCTTTCCGGTGGCAAAAGAGGCGAGTTTCAACGCATTTTCGTTGGCCTCAGCACCTGAATTGCAAAGGAACAGATCGTACTCCGGATAATCCGAAAGTTCCCCCAGCTTGGTTGCCAGTTCACGTTGTATAGGAATCTGAACGGAATTGGAGTAAAAAGTTATTTTATCCAGCTGATCCTTCAGCCGCTGGTTAAAGTGGGGATGACTATGGCCGATCGAGATCACGGCATGGCCACCATACAAATCAAGGTATTCCTGTCCTTGGTCATCCCATATACGTGAACCGCTTGCACGGACTGGGGTGACGTTCATCAAGGGGTAAACATCAAATGGTTTCATGGCATCAGGGTTTAAAAGGCGATACTCTTCAGGTTCAATCCTTCCTTTTCATCTAGTCCAAAAGCAAGGTTATAGTTTTGGACCGCCTGTCCGGAAGCTCCTTTTAGCAGGTTGTCGGAAATGGAATAAACCACCAGCTGTCCGGCTTCTTTTTTCAGATGGATGATACACTTATTGGTGTTTACCACCTGCTTAAGGTCAATCTCCTGTCGGGAAACATGGGTAAACGGTGCATATTTATAAAACTCTTCATACACCGAGTAGGCTTCTTCTTCACTCCCTTCAAAAGGAAAATAAGCGGTGATCCAAATGCCTCTGCTGAAGTTGCCGCGGTACGGCACAAAAAGCGTTTCCTGATCGAAATCCGGATTTAGGAACTTAAATGTTCTGTTGATTTCCTGTAAATGCTGGTGCGTGAAAAGCTTATAAACCGATACATTCTGGTTTCTTTGGCTAAAATGGGTCGTTTCACTTAATTTCTTGCCTGCGCCAGTGCTGCCCGTTATCCCAGTTACATGTATGGATTGCTTCACCAGCTTTTTTACAACGGCAGGAGCCAGGGCCAATTGTATAGTGGTGGCAAAACATCCTGGATTAGCGATTTTTTTGGCTTTTCGAATAGCTTCTTTATTGGTTTCAGGAAGGCCATAGACAAAATCCTTGGACCCGTCCCGGAAATCAGTACTGAGGTCGATGATTACGGTGTCATCCGGATACTGATTTGCTTCCAGAAAAGGCTGAGCCTGGCCATGGGGGAGACCCAAAAACACGGCATCTATGCCTTCCACCTGAACCTGGTCGGTAAAGACCAAGCTGGATTCCCCGATCAGATCGGGATGGACTTCTTCCAGCTTTTTGCCTTTTTGGCTATTGCTATGGATGGATACCAGTTCACATTGGGGATGGTGGATCAACAAGCGGATCAATTCTCCTCCTGTATATCCTGCAGCCCCTATGATGGCTGTTCTTATCTTATTCATCGGCTTGCGCTAAAGTTGAATTGACTTTGTGGAAGATGGCAGTTTGGTTGCCGAGTATTTTGGTGAAGCCTTTTACATCCTCTCCGGTGTAGCCCTTGTTCATCTCCCCATAGCTTCCAAATTTGGAAGACATCAGATCATGTTCGGAATTGATTCCTATCAAAGAAAAGCGATAAGGCTGCAAACTGACTTTTACTTCACCGGTAACGAAGGTTTGGGTATCCGCGAGGAATTTCTCCAGGTTTCTCATCACCGGATCCAAATAATGGCCTTCATGGAGGTGGTTGCCATAAAATTCAGAAAGTTGGTTTTTCCAGAAGGTCTGCCATTTGGTGAGGGTATGCTTTTCCAATAATTGATGCGCTTTGATGATAATCAAAGGGGCTGCCGCCTCAAAACCCACACGTCCTTTGATCCCAATGATCGTATCACCCACATGGATATCCCTTCCTATGGCATATGGTCCCGCCAGTTCCTGAACCCTCAGAATGGCATCCACTGGATTACCGAAGTTTTCTTCGTTCACTCCCTTTAGCTCTCCTTGTTCAAAATGAAGGGAAATGCTGGAAGGCTCTTCCTGAGTCAGTTGGGTAGGATAGGCGGAGTCCGGCAAAGTTTGGTTTGAAGTAAGCGTTTCCTTGCCACCCACGGAAGTTCCCCAGATGCCTTTATTGATGGAGTACGCCGCCTTTTCAAAATTCATCGAAACACCATGCTTTTTCAGGTAATCTATTTCTTCTTCCCGGCTCAGTTTCAAATCCCTGATGGGCGTGATGATTTCAACGTCAGGAATGATAGTTTGCAAGATCATATCAAAACGAACCTGGTCATTGCCTGCGCCGGTACTGCCATGGGCGATGGCGGTGGCACCTATCTTTTTGGCATATTCTGCCAATGCTTTGGCCTGGAGGATTCTCTCCGCACTTACTGACAAAGGGTAAGTCTGGTTTTTAAGGACATTGCCAAACACCAGGTACTTGATAACCTCTTGATAATAGGTATCCCTTACATCCAAAACGGTAAAGGAGGCTACGTTCAACTGAATGGCTCTTTCTTCCGTCTGCTTTAGTTCTTCTTCACTGAATCCCCCGGTGTTTACCAGGACAGCATGGACTTCGTATCCTTTTTCCCGGTTAAGGTGAAGGGCGCAAAAAGTGGTGTCCAATCCGCCGCTATAGGCTAAAACTAGTTTTTTCATAATATATCTTTAGTGCGTGTTGTAGAAGTTAAAACGGTGTATAGGTATGCGAAACTAAGTGACTTATCTTAACGAACCAATTTCCGCGTCCTGTTTTGGCGCGAGTTTAGGCTTTTTATAGCTTTTACTTCGTCATTTTTAAGTTGAGCATCACGTATTTTTTAAGCCGTACCCATCTTTCAAACAGTCCCAGGTTCTTTTTGAAGTCACTGCGGAGCTTGGTTTCCGGCTGCTGTTCCTGTTGCTTTGGAACATACAGCATGGCCGTACAAAGGCA
>DATGMS010000168.1:0-3096 GCA_035307285.1 Cyclobacteriaceae bacterium | reverse complement strand
TGCCTGATGCCCACATTGATTTTTCCCTGAAGATCTTTGGTGTACATTTTATACATGTAATCCCTTTCTTCATCGGTGACCATTTCTAAAGTCAGTTCGTCATGGTTCCGGAGAAAAATGGCCCATTGACAGGGCTCGGGTATTTCAGGGGTTTGGTCGATGATATCGGTGATAGGATAACGGTCTTCCATTTTGACTGCCATAAACATCCTGGGCATAATCGGGAAGTGGTAGTTCATATGGCACTCATCCCCATCCCCGAAGTATGCGGCGGAATCTTCCGGCCACATATTCGCTTCTGCCAAAAGCAGCTTGTTCGGGAATTTTTTGTCCACCTGCGCCCGTAGATCCTTGAGAAATTGATGCGTCTCTGGAAGGTTTTCGCAATTGGTATTTTCCCGTTCAAAAAGATAGGGCACCGCATCAAGACGGAAGCCATCCACGCCCATTTTGAGCCAGAATTCCATGATCTTAAAAATCTCCTGCTGGACTTGGGGATTGTCAAAATTCAAGTCGGGTTGATGGGAGAAAAACCGATGCCAGTAATAGGATTTTGCTACAGGATCCCAGGACCAGTTAGAAGGTTCGGTATCGGTGAAGATGATCCTGGCATCCTTGTATTTGTTAGGATCATCGCTCCACACATAATAATCCCGGTGGGAAGATCCTTTTTTTGCCTTACGCGCTCGCTGAAACCATGGATGTTGGTCTGAGGTATGGTTGATAACCAGTTCAGTTATTACCCGGAGATTTCTGTTATGGGCTTCTTTGATAAATTGCTTAAAGATCTTTATATCTCCATAGGCGGGGTTGATGGAATAGTAGTCCGCTATGTCGTACCCGTCATCACGCAGGGGAGAGGGATAGAATGGCAAAAGCCAAATGGCTGTTACTCCAAGATCCTCCAGATAATCGAGTTTCTCTAAAAGCCCTTGAAAGTCCCCCACGCCGTCCCCGTTGCTGTCATAAAATGCTTTGATATGTAGTTCATAGATAATGGCATCTTTGTACCAATGCACATTATCTTCCATCTCATTTTTATCGATCATGTTCTTCTAAGTTTTTGGTTAAAGGCTTTCAAGCCTGAACAAATGGGCGGGCATATCGTTGGGCCGAAGCTCTACATAGTTCCATTCTCCCTTCCATGAATACCTCTGGTCACTGATAAGATCATGCAATACGTAGGGTTCTCCCTCTCTCAGGCCAAATTCCTGCATAGGTACCTTCACCCAGCCGGATTGGGTATGGAGCGGGTCAAGCGTGACGATCATCAGCAGCTTGTTCTCCTTGTCCTGATCAATTTTGCTGTAACAGAGGAGCTGGGCGTTGTCGCTTTCATGAAATGCAATTCCAAAAGTGCTTTGTAAAGCCGCATTTTCCTTTCTTATTTCATTGATCCGGGTGATCAATTGCTTAATCTTGTTATCTCTGTTCCAATCCCAGTTCTTGATTTCATACTTTTCCGAATCGATGTATTCTTCTTTTCCCGGGTAAGCTTTATTGAGTCCGAGTTCAAACACAGGGCCGTAGATACCATAGTTAGAGGATAAGGTGGAAGCCAAAAACAACCGGATAAGGAAAGAAGCCTCGCCTTTGTTTTCTAAGGATATCGGCAAAATATCCGGTGTATTCGGCCAAAAGTTGGGGCGGAAGTAATCCCGACGATCCGTTTGGGTCAATTCATTTAGATACTCCCGGAATTCCTCTGCAGAATTCCTCCAGGTGAAATAAGTGTAAGATTGGTTGAATCCGATCTTGGCCAGTTTTTCCATCACGCGGGGTCGGGTAAAAGCCTCTGCCAAGAAAATAATGTCGGGATGTTTGGCGTGAACCTCTTGTATGAGCCACTCCCAGAAACGGAAAGGTTTGGTATGGGGATTATCCACACGAAAAACCCGGACCCCGTTCTTAATCCAAAAATCGACGATACTCTTAAGTTCCTTCCAAAGGTTTTCCCAATCTTCCGTCTCGAAATTTACCGGAAGTACGTCTTGGTATTTTTTAGGGGGATTTTCCGCATATTGGACGGTCCCGTCGGGCCTCCACTTAAACCAGTCGGGATGTTCTTTTACATAAGGATGGTCGGGAGAGCACTGGATGGCAAAGTCTAAAGCAATATGCAGATTGAGTTCTTTGGCTTTCTGCACGAGACTGGCAAGATCCTCAAAATTTCCCAGTTCAGGATGGATGGCCTTATGTCCCCCTTCTTTACCTCCTATGGCCCAAGGGGAGCCGGGATCGCCTTCATTGGCAGTGGTGGCATTATTGAGCCCCTTACGGTGGCTGAGTCCAATCGGGTGAATCGGCGGAAGATAGACAATATCGAAACCCATGCGGGCTATTTCCGGAAGGATCCGCTCACAGTCTTTGAAGGTACCGTGCCGGCCCTCTTCTGGAGAAGTTGATCTGGGGAAGAATTCATACCAGGCACTGAACAGGGCCAGTTTTGATTCCACCTTAACCGGCAGGGTTTTGTATACGGTCAACATATGCTGTTCATACCGCCCGTACATCAAGTCTGTTACGCTCTCGCTTAAAGCATAAGAAACCGCTTTAGCTTCATGCTTTTCCGATCGAAGCAGTTCGGCGGCTTTTCTGATTTTCTTTTGGGTGGAAGATGGGGCATTTTGCGCTGCATTTTCCATCAGCTCTACACCGATAAGAAGTTCCGTTTTGATATCCTGATGATCATCAAATTTCTTCTGTAAACCCTGCTGCCAAGTGGTGAAGTGATCCACCCAGGCAGCAATGGTATATTCATACCTGCCTACCTGTTCAGGCACAAAACTTCCTTCCCAATGGTCGTTGGACATGAAATTCATAGGACTCTGCTGCCATTTTTCCTTTCCTTTTTGGACTTTCCGGTATAAAAGGATTGCCTGTACTTTATCATGGCCGTCCGAAAAAATATCAGCCTGAACCTGTACCCGTTCGTTGACCACCCGCTTGATGGGATACTTCCCACAGTCGATTTGAGGGGTTACATTTTCTATATTAACCCTTTTTTGTCCTTCCAATTCTTTCATATAACTAAATCTAGTCTTTCGATTTTTATCTCAATTGATTTTGGAATAAGGATTATTTAAAGAAAAAACG
>DATGMS010000167.1:0-4241 GCA_035307285.1 Cyclobacteriaceae bacterium | reverse complement strand
ATATTCATCTGTATACAGGTTCATCATCCGTTTAAGCGGATAAGAGTAGGCAATCTCACTTTCAGGTATTTCAGGCGGCAGATTTCCGGTAGTAAATGCAACTTCACGGGTTTCGTAATGAATCTTACCGGAATCGTCCTTATAGGGAGCCCAATTACCCCCATCCTTTTCATCAAAACCAACCTTAACAAATATGCGGTAGTCGGTAGTGGGTAAAAGCACTTCATCCGGGACAAATGCCAAAGTGGTCATATCTTCATTCCATTCTATCAAACCATTAATTCGTGTTTCACCCTGGTAAAATGAGTACTCTACAAGATTTACTCTAAACTCCTTAGTAAGCTTCTCGTCTTCAGAAATCTTCAGGGATTTCCCAACAGGCATATTGAATACGGCCTGTGGATAAACAAAGGGGTCTATCTCTTCACTGTTGTTGACCGGTGTTAGGTCTCCTATTATCTCCATGTCGGCCAACTCTTGAGTCCGCACCTTCATATCACATTTATTACCAACTGTAACCTCAAAATTACACTTCCCCTTTATTAAGCCGCCAAGGATTTTGTATTCACCACCTACCACACCATACAACCAGAAAGGATTGGGGCCCTCCATGCGTAAGGCTGCCGCGGCTTGGAGATTGATAATGTCAAAAGTTCGGGTACGTCGGAAAACCCGCGCCCTTATCCCAATTTTTCCGGCCACATAGGCATATATTTGCCCCTTGGCATACCAATTATTAATTCCTAGTCCATCAAGCCCTTCACAATAGACGTCGTCTCCATACTGCAAGAGCATTACATCAAATCCAAATCCCATCTCAAATGCAGCGTAGAAAATAAGAAATCGTAGGTCCCCGGTATCAAAACTTACTTTAGAACCAAAGGCAATACCATCCCCTTCTATTAACTGATTGGGATCTCTTTCTCCGTCAAAATCGGCATTAGTTTTTCCAAGGATTTGAAGCACCCTTTGATCCATCATCATGGCATCCGGAATATCATGACCTGCCATAAAATAGCTTCGGGATTCAAACAGGCCTACAAGGCTAACCCCAACCGGATCGCTGGGGGTTCCAATATGCAAGTACCATTTTGAAGGTTCGATATGTAGTACTCCCCAACCAGCACGGTTGTTTTGACCTACACCTTTAATCGCTCCAGCAATATTCAGGTAAACTTCCATTTCGGTATGGAAAATACGCTCCTCAAAATCCATCAATATGGATACGCGAGCCCGCATGGGTTCGGAGGTTTGAGCCGGTTGTGACTTTCCCTGTGCAGCGGCATTAGAGACTTGTTTTACCATCTCTTCAGAAACAACACCACCTGTTGTAATAAGAGCTGCTTCACCTGTGAAGCTTATTTGCTTGATTCCGCCAGTATCAAGAAAAACAATCCCAAAATTAATCTCGGCGTTAACAATGTTTTCATTAACAATTCCTGCCTTAACTCCAGCCGTTAGGCCTAAAGACACTTTGTTATCCGGAATATATATCAGGCCGCTACTTGTTTCTCCTATAGTGGAACCCATATCACCACTACCTGGCACTTGCTGCCTCATCCGATAAGAGAGTCCTCCACCAAAACCTGTTAAAATAAAGGGACCTGCAGGTATTCCTGGAGTTGTATATAAATACGCATCAACAGAGAAATAGCGATAACTGTCTACCTTGCCAAAGAGGGCGGTTGCCTTAAGAGAAAAAGTTTCTGCAAAAGAAGCATCCACCTCTCCCTTAAAACCCTTGCCATAAATAGGGTCATCTTCAAAAAGAAGGAGACTTCCGGTAAAGCTATAGGCACCAGGCTTACTGGCATTCACACTTATACCACTAACCTCGAGCTTTTTAAACTTCCAGTCCTGTCCCGAAATGTCGGAATGAATGCCTACCGTAGCGCCTCCACCAATGGAACCTCCACCTCCAGGAGATAAGTTAATATGAAAACCAAAATCAAAAACAACAGATTCACTGCCAGATTTTCTAAAGGCAAAGCTTTCAATGCTAACAGGAAACTTGGCCAATTCGTTCTCACCCCTATTTGAAGCATATCCAATGTAACTGATGTCCAAGACTGGCGGAACCGTAGAGATTCGAAGTCCTTCAAAGCTTAATGATGGAAGACTCAAGGTTGCATCGGCCTTCGCATCGGAGGGGTTATTGGAGACTTTAAAGGTGAATTCCCCATTTAATAGGGCGGTAGGTACAAACTGGCCGTTCTCGACGTACACATCAATCCTGGAAGAGGGGTGCAACGTTGCCTCGGCAGCGAAAACATCAAACTTAACAGCTTCAGTTAAAGTTAGACCAAAATGATAAACCTCCTCTGCGTCTAGATATGCATCATAGAAAATACCGGTAGATGTCCCCGGCAGCTGAGTTTCTCCTGCAAAAGTCAAAGATTGTAAACGACCTGCTAACAATTCGATATTAATATCATCGATGGACAACGGCCAGGCACCCAAAACCCCTCGCTCTTTGGTCAGTATATTGCGTGCACCAATAAGACCGGTTAACCCATAATCATCTAAAAGAATGCCCTCTGCATAAAAGGACACAGGTTTGCTTTGATTGTCGTTGAACTTCGGTGAAAGATATATTTCGGCCTTGGAAACAAATAGCCCCCTCCAGAGGTTTTCCATTTCACCGGAATAAGTATCTGGATAATTCGTAGGAAAAACCATCGAGTCGGCATTATGAAAATCACTAAAATCCAACACGACATGTTGAAAATGAAATGCCAACTCATCCATGCCGACGACTTTGAACGCAGGTAAGTTGATATCAACAACAAAATTTTTAAAATCAGAAAACTCAGCAAAGAAGTTTGCCTGGACCTTTCCTGTTGGTGAAAAAGAAGGAAGGCTGATGGCTTTAAATCGCTTTTCGCTCAAATCAATGGTCGCGTTTAGCCCTATACTTTTAAATCCGTTGCAATCCCAACTAACATATGTGCCTGGCAACCAAGTAAGACTAATATCATTGATGATTTTCGTGGTTCGCGTATCCATCAAGGTCAAGGCAACATCCCCAACTAACCCGGATTCAAAAGAAAACTTTACATTATCGGCTTTAAATCGAACTTTGGTATTGTCAAAAGGATTGGTGATAACCATAAAGGCATCAAACTCTGCATATTCAGGATGAATTTCTGCTTTATGAATCACCAATGCATAAGAGGGATCGGTTTGGCCTTTTGGTAATACAGCAATAGGTAAGGCATAAAATGAAGCCTCATCCAATTCACCTATGAACTTATTTCTCTCTATTATTTCTTGAAGAATCAAATCGTATTCATGCACTGGCTCTGGAGTAACACCGTTTTCAGAGGGATGCACAGCATCCTCTTCAACCGTGAGCTCTTCCAGCTGCACATCAAAGTTGCGCAAACTACCTTCTTTATATGTAGCACTATATAAGGTAGAGCTAATAAGTACCAAGGATAGAAGCAGGCTAACTCGATTCCAAAAATTCATAGTACACTTAGGTTTAGGGTTTACCAGAACATCTTATAAAACGGCTACTCTTTTATCTGATAGCTTTGATAGTTTGCTTGAATCCATTCTCGAACTTGACTTAACGCCTCATCATAATCATCTACCAAAAGATCACCAGAAGCATCAAGTTCAATAGGAAAATCAACTATTACAGGAGCGACGGCTTCCATTAACCGATAAGCGCAATTTATACTAAGCTCAACTTCGGGGTTTGGTGATGAACACAACTTTTCCTCATCAAGAATTTTAATCAAAAGGTAATCAATCGCTTCCCTCTGATTCAAATACACAATATCCGGCACCAAAGAATGAACCACCAAATCGTTCATCCCGGAAGATCTGATCATTTCCATGCAGTATTGGATACTCTCAGGGTTCCCTATTCGTCCCAGAGCAAGCTGCACTACCCAATTGGCCTGTTTGGATAATTCCCCGTCCCGGAGCAACTCCAACAACAAAACCTCAACATGCCCTATCTTAGCCCAACCAGCTAATTTCACATAGTCTATAAGTGGTTCTTCTTTACCAGCAACATAACTAGCGATAGTATTTTTAATGGCATTGGTAAAACACTCGCCAGGAAAGGCATACAGCAAATTTATGGCAGCAGTTCTATTGCCCAGGTCAGCATCTTTAAGCCCAACCCTCACGATAAAATCAAGTAACCTTGACTGTGCGTCAGCATTTTCAAAACCCAGTGCAATGCGTTGTATGTAAAAATAGGAGATATACCGTTGACTACGGTTAAA
>DATGMS010000166.1:0-2097 GCA_035307285.1 Cyclobacteriaceae bacterium | reverse complement strand
CACCCGACAGGTCTTTTTCAATGATTGCCCTGTTCCTGTGGAAAACCTTCTTTCGGAAAGGGGAAATGGCTTTAAAATAGCCGTTAATATCCTCAATATCGGTCGGGTAAAATTAGGAGCCGGAGTATTGGGAGGATGTAGAAGAGTTCTTTCCCTTTCTCTTCAATATGCCAACGAACGAAAGCAATTTGGTGTCTCGATAGGTACTTTTGGTGCTATCCAAGCAAAACTGGCTGAAATGGCCATACAGACTTTTACGAGCGAGTCGCTCTGTTACAGAGCTGGGCAGGACATTGAGGATAGAATTGAAGCACTCATAGCAGGAGGTATGGAGATGAACCAAGCCAAATTGAAAGGAGTGGAACAGTTTGCCATAGAATGTGCCATTGCCAAAATACATGGGTCGGAAGTTCTGGATTATGTCGTGGACCAAGGTGTGCAGGTTTATGGTGGAATGGGATATTCTGCTGATGTGCCCATGGAGAAGGCCTATAGAGATGCCAGAATCTCCCGGATATACGAAGGCACCAATGAGATCAATAGGATGCTGATGGTGGGGATGTTGCTGAAAAGAGCAATGAAGGGGGAGATTAACATTTTTGAACCCGCGATGGCAGTATCAAAAGAGCTGACTTCTATACCTTCCTTTGATACAGTAGACGCTACCGAATTTTTCGCCTCGGAAAAAGAAATCCTCGATAGATTAAAGAAGGTATTCCTTATGGTTTCAGGAAAGGCGGCCCAGACCTTCATGAACAAAATAGAAGAGGAGCAAGAGGTAATGATGAATCTGGCTGACATCATGATTGAAATTTATGCGGCTGAATCTGTGCTTCTAAGGGCAGAAAAGTTGGTATTGGTTAATGGGGAGGAATCTACTAAGAGCCAGATAGCCATGGCGAGGGTTTATCTTTCAGAAGCTGTTGACAAAATCAACATCGCGGCCAAAGAAGCCATTGGCGCCTTTGTAACCGGAGACGAGCAAAAAGTTATGCTGATGGGTTTAAAACGGTTCACCAAGTCTGATTTGCTCAACACCAAAAAATTAAGAAGGGAAATAGCAGAGTATATGCTGGAAAAAGGGAAGTATACCTTTTTCATCTAACATCGGGACAAAAGGGAAGTTGATGCTATAAGATGCAGCCCCTCCGGAGGAACTTCTAAAAAATCACCGGAGGAGCTTCATCTTCTGATCCATCGTCTTTAAAAAATCCCCAAAACCACCATTCGGGAAGATGGATGATAAAAAATACCCGTTTTTCTGATAAGCGCCTTAAATATTAAGGCTAAAATTGTAGGCTACCCGTAGGCCCAAAGTTCCAAACCCGGTTCCGTAGCCTTGATACCTCAATGAAATATCAAAGTTTTCGTACAGATATCCTCCTCCTATTCCTATCGAGGCGTTGGTAGTGGATGCAGAAGCGGAGTAGCCACCGTAGTTAAAGCTGCTCTTGACAATGGCCAGCCCTACTTGGCCCTCGGCATAAAGATTGTCAAAGTGGTGACGATAGCCGGGCATGATAGGAATGACGTTCATTCCCGCACTGACCCCGCTTCCCGCCCCGTCGAAGCCATAGCGGATAAATCCGAGGGTAAAACCGACCTGTCCCGCATCTCCGACTCCGTAGAGGCCTTTTGCCGTACCGCCGAAGCCCAAGTTCAAAGAGTTACTTACCGAGCCTGTAGGAAGTCCTACTTCTGCACCGATACTGGCTTGGTTGTGCCCTTTTTGAGCAAATAATGAAGTCGAAATAACTCCCATGAAAAGTAATAAAAATAATTTTTTCATAATTTTGTTGTTTTTAAATGATTATACGATATTCGGAATGTAAATCAGAATAAAAAATACCAAATGAGTACCTTTACCTTATCAATGAGCGGGTAGGCCATTTGATTGAGTGTAGCAGATTATAATCTTGTTTGTCCAATTCTAACCGAAAACGCCGATATACTTGTTCAGCTCCTGCCGATGATCAAGTTCGGTTGCTAGTTCGGTTTAGCTTTTTTAACTTAGGTAGAATTTTATTTTAGTTCCTTTTGCCATTTCAGGATATGGACAGATTATTAATTGCCCTCACCATTCTCTTTAGTCCCTTG
>DATGMS010000165.1:0-9117 GCA_035307285.1 Cyclobacteriaceae bacterium | reverse complement strand
TTATTCGGGTTTGATATTGGCTATTAATGTTCAGGCAAACCAAATACGACGTATCCTTTGGGCAAGGCCCCCTCGCGAATGGAATGGTTATGACTATCTCTTGTAAAGTTCGAGCTCGCATTTACGACCAAATATTGTTTTCCACCCACCGTGTACATGATCGGCTGCGCATTTGATTCGTGACTCAAGGTAGTTTCCCACAATATCTCTCCGTTATCTGAGTCGAAAGCATATAACTTTCCGCCCTTGGCCGTGGCAAATACAATTCCTGTGGAAGTTACCACCATACCCTTACGCAATACGCCAGAGGGCGCTCCAGCTGAGGGGTCTCCGTTGGCATATAGGGAATCAATCCCCACAGGCCTTCTCCACCTTATCAGGCCTTCGTTGAGGTCGTAGGCCACCAATGACGACCACGGCGGGGCTGCCAGCGCGGGCCATTCGAGCCCGTAGTCCGTTGTATATCGATCCATGGGCCGCTCTACCCCTTCGGGATAATCAGCCATGGGAGACATTTTGTTTTCATCGTCAGCAATTGCCGCTCCTCCACTGCCAACTACGGGGCCTTCTGGCATCGTAACTTCCGTTGACCTTCTGAAATTGATACTTCGCGGGTTTCCGCCCATCCATTTAAAAAGACCCAGCATGCTTTCTTCATCCATATGTACGAACCCAGGCATCTGACCCTTCCCGTTTAGGACAATCTCTTTGAAATCACCATAAAAGATATAGTCCCCAATATTAGTCAGTGAAGGCCCCACTCCTCCTTCCCGATCCACACCGTGGCAGGTCTGGCATGTGGATGCATACACTGATATCACCTTCTCCAGCTGATCGCCGGAAAGATCAACACGTGGTGGTTCCACCCTATTTAGCTTATAGATGGAAGCATGCTCTTGCGTGAGCAAATAAACCATTCCTTTGTCAGGAAAGGAAGCGGCATTACCGTAGTTTGCGCCCCCCAAAGCCCCTGGCATAGCTATTAGCTCGTACTTATCAGATGGCGGGATATACAGCCCGGATCTGCCCTCCTGCAGCCGTTGGATCCAATGGTTTCGGATACTGTCGGAAAAATATGGATTTAGTGTTTCCACGGTTACCTCATTACGTGTAAATCGCGGCAAAGATGAAATAGGCTGGGTGGGCCAAGCCTCTTCTCCCGGCATTTCACTAGGTGGAAAGGGCTTTTCCTCAATTGGAAAAAGGGGCTCGCCCGTTTCCCTGTCAAAGACAAACATCATTCCGTGTTTGCTGGCTACGGCTACTGCGTCTATCCGCTTCCCGTCCCGATCTATAGTTATAAGCTGAGGCGCAGACGCCAAATCATAATCCCAAAGATCGTGATGAAGAGTCTGAAAATGCCACAGTCTTTCGCCTGTTCGCGCGTTTACGGCGACGAGTGAGTTGCCGAAAAGGTTGCTTCCAAGCCGATCAGCTCCATAGTAGTCGTAGGTAGGTGATCCCACCGGCAAAAACACGATCCCTCTGTCAGTATCTACAGACATTTCGCTCCATACGTTTGCACCACCTACGTATTTGTAAGCATCTTTTGGCCAGGTTTCGTAGCCATACTCCTCTGGATGAGGAATTGTCCTAAATTTCCATTCCAGAGCTCCGGTCCGCACGTTATACGCTCTAATATGTCCCGGAGGAGAAAAGTAATTTTCTCCAGGGGAGGAACCTAGAATAAGCAAATCCTCATACAACACTCCCGGCATCATTGACTGAATACGTCTGACAGAGGTGCCTTCGCGATCGAGACTTTCTCTTAGATCTACATATCCGTTCTGACCAAAATCCATTATTGTTTCTCCCGTATCTGCATTTATGGCCTGAAGGGTATTGTTGATCGTAAACAATAAACGTCGATCTGACCGGTCTTCACTTTCCCAGTAGTTAATCCCTCTTCTTGTGATTCCATCTAAATTTGCGTGTATCCAGATTTCTTCTCCCGTACTCACGTTTACGGCTACCAGCGAGGAATTTTTTGCCACTAGGTACATGACCGTATCGACGACAAGTGGACTAAAGAAATTCGGCATATCGTCGCCAATAGGATACGTCCAGCTAACTTCCAGTCGGTGTACGTTTTCTTTGGTGATTTCATCTCCCTCAAAAAATCGGGATTGTTCGGGACTTCCCCCATAGTGTTGCCAGCTATCAAATGCTGAATCGGTTCGATTTTGGGTACAGCTTAGGAGTAATAAACCGGCAAAGACACTCCACATTACGGGAATGCCCCTTCCAATAGGTTTCAATTGGGTCATTGGTTATTGTTAATAGGTCGATTGCGGTTTTCTTCCACCCAGTCCGACTATGGTGGTAGTGAATTGCAGGGTTTGAAAGAAAGGCCCATAAATATATTGCCCATTCTAATGAATAACAAATAAGTTACCTATTTTTAGTACATACTGACCAGTGCCGCCTATAAACCCAATCGCTTGGCCACAAAAACATACTCCCTGATTTTAACAGACACCAATAAACTTAATCACCAGGTATGTTAGTGGGCGGGTCTTCTCTTTGTATCTTTTTCATAAAAAAAAAGATCATGTTATCCGTAAGATAAGATCGCCCTTTAGGTGCTCTCAGCGGGTTACACCGGGTGATACTCCTCCCAACCTTTTGGTATATATACATGTATATAAGAATTTTATGGACATATTAGATATGTAGCTGTTAATAGGTTCGAGTCCTGTCCATCCGCAAAAACCTTGGAGATATCCAAGTCTTTTTGCTTTTCTGCTGTTTTGTCCGCATCATCTAACCGGAACGCTGACGCGGGTTCTATTCCGTTAGTCAGTTGATGCCTCCCAAGACTAATCCCATAAGCCTGCGGTCAATAAAACCCTTCCTGAATTCGTTAATTTATTGGGCTTCCTGTATCAGCTTAAGTTAAGGTTGCCTTTCGGTTTGAAATTATCATTAAGAACCACATCATTCAACCACGGAAATCATGAAAACCAAAAATTGGATTGCTTTAGCATGTTTGGCGAGTACAGGGATACTTGCCTGCAACACCGAGGACGACGGTCCCCACAGGGATATTATAGCACTAAACTATAACTTTGGACAGAACGAAGAAGGATGGGAAGGAGGGTTCGCTGACCTACCGGAGGAGGGCCAAGACATCTATGACCTGCAAATAAGCCACTCGCCCCTACCGGAGGAGACCAACGCCACAGGAAATTCGATTAGGATACAAGGCCATAACCGCAGCGATGATCTCTTTATGTTTATTAAAAAGCAGATCACCGGCCTCTCCCCCTCCACTACCTATCACGTGATATTTGATATAGAACTTGCCTCCCAATATCCCGCAGATGCGCCGGGAGTCGGCGGAAGCCCAGGAAGCTCCGTGTTTATCAAAGCAGGAGCCACCGCTGAAGAGCCTCTCCCCGTAGTGGAAGATGAATCAGGCATAAACTATCTAAGAATGAATATTGACAAAGGCAACCAAAGTCAGGAAGGTACCGACATGATCAATATCGGAACGGTGGGCATAGAAGGAGAGGAATACCAATACGAGCTAATTAGAAGAGGAAACAGCGAAAGCCCTTTTGCGGCGACCAGCGATCCCGATGGAAACCTATGGCTGATTATTGGAACCGATTCCGGCTTCGAAGGACTCACCGCCCTCTATTATAATAACATCCAAGTAAGGCTGGAGAAAACCCGCATCTTGTAATATAAGTAGCTAAACAGACTTCGAACGCTGTCATCGGTATTAGATACGCAGCCTAATCTTGTTAAGCCCTGCCCCGATCACCTAATCACAGGTGCATCCTGGTAGGGCTTAAGTCCTTTTACGGGTCACTCTGGACCATTTTCTTGAAGATTACAAAATTGTTAAAACAAATCCCAAATCAAAGCTGCAGCTGCGAACTTACCAAAAGAAAACCTTGTTCTCCACAGATAATTTAGGGGATAAAATTTTTAGAACGGCTTAAATGAGCAGAAAAGAACATTTTATACTGATACTGATCCTAGGAGCGCTTTGTACCATAAGCCCCTTTTCCATAGATATGTACCTTCCGGGGTTTCCTGCTATGGCAGAAAATCTGAACACCAGCATCGCCAACATCCAATTGTCTCTGACGGCTTACCTCATCGGAATTGCCATAGGACAGTTATTTTACGGGCCTCTTCTGGACAAATTCGGCAGGAAGAAGCCACTTTATGTAGGTTTGGTCATATACGTATTAGCGTCCATCGCCTGCGCCTATACCCATTCGGTCGATCATTTGATCCTGATGCGTTTCATACAGGCCATCGGCGGCTGTGTTGGAATGGTAGCAGCCCAAGCTTTGGTACGGGATATTTTCCCTATTAACAAAACCGCGCAGGCCTTGTCCCTGCTCACTTTAGTCATCGCCGTCTCGCCCATGGTTGCGCCTACCTTGGGTGGGTATATGACAGCCCATTACAACTGGCAAACCGTATTCCTGGTATTGGCGGCAATCACTTCGCTGATTTTGATTGCGATCAAATGGTATTTGCCGGTGGGTGCATCTCCGGATTCCTCCATTTCGCTCCGTCCTCGGAAGGTGGTGAAAAATTACCTGTTGGTATTAAAGAACCGACAGTTTTTGATCTATATGCTCGTAGGGGGAATTGCTGGGGCGGCGCCATTTGCGTACATCGCCGGATCCGCCGACGTCTTTATGAATCGGTATGGCATCAGCGAAACGGGCTATGGATGGATCTTTGCCCTCTTGGCTACGGCCATGATCGGTTCCACTCAAATGAACCACATCTTGTTAAGAAAATACACCAGTGAACAGATCATAAATGTATCGCTGATCTATCAAAGTGTGGTAGGAGTGGTCATGTTGCTGGGTGTGTGGCTTCAATGGTTTGATGTCTACTTCCTTATCTTCTTGATGTTTGTCTTTCTAACCGGGCATGGGCTCAACTCGCCGAATACTGCGGCACTTTCCTTGGCGCCTTTTACCAAGAATGCAGGTAGTGCCTCGGCTATGATGGGAAGTATGCGCATGGCGATGGGTGGTTTGGTATCGGCGATGGTGAGCGTGTTCCACACCGGTACTGCTCTTCCTATGGTCGGAATGATGGCAAGCTGTGCGCTGGTGGGAATCTTTATTCTTAATATGGAAAGATTGTTCCCGGGACTAGCCACAAAGGCTACAGGAGAAAGTCCCGTGGGAATGAGCCATTAGGCGAAAGATAGAATTTATCACGTCCTGTGCCCAAGTGCGAAAAGGCATAAACACGACATGACGTTGGGTCCCGATGTTGTTGTTAGGTTTCCGCTATTTGACCGTCCCTACACATTAGAGGTTAGGTCCTTTATAAATTTAAAGGACTACTTCCCTCCTCCTTCTTGCCGCCTCCACCTATAAGACCATTTTATTTTGTACCTTTGCCATTTAATATATTAACCAAGACTGTATTTCATGATCTCTGTAGATAATCTCTCCTTAAAATTCGGTAAAAGAACGCTATTCGAAGATGTCAATTTAAAATTCACCTCCGGCAACTGCTATGGGGTGATTGGTGCCAACGGTGCCGGTAAGTCGACCTTCCTTAAGATCCTTTCGGGGGAAATGGATAGTACCTCGGGGCAAATTAACATTACCCCTGGGCAGAGAATGGCGGTATTATCCCAAAACCATTTTGCCTTCGATGAGGAAGAAGTACTAAAGACGGTAATCATGGGGCATAAGACCCTTTATGCCATCATGGAGGAAAAAGACGCCATCTACCTGAAGCAGGATTTTACCGAAGAAGACGGAAACCGTGCCGCGGAACTTGAAGCTGAATTCGCTGAAATGGACGGCTGGAATGCGGAAAGCGATGCCGCTGCCTTCCTTTCCGGACTTGGTATTTCTGAAGATCTTCATTATCTAAAGATGAAGGAATTGGCCGGTAACCAGAAAGTAAGGGTGCTATTGGCCCAAGCATTGTTTGGCAACCCGGATATCCTTATTCTTGATGAGCCAACTAACGATTTGGATTCCGAGACCATCAATTGGCTTGAGGATTTTCTAATAAACTTCAAGAACTTGGTGATTGTAGTTTCCCACGACAGGCATTTTTTGGATTCCGTTGCCACACATATTGTAGATATCGACTTTACTAAAATAAGGATTTATTCAGGTAACTATACCTTCTGGTATGAGTCGTCGCAGCTGGCTGCCAAGCAGAAATCCGATCAAAATAAGAAAACAGAGGAGAAACGAAAAGAACTTCAGGCCTTTATCGAACGCTTCTCCGCCAACGTCTCAAAATCCAAACAGGCAACATCGAGAAGAAAGATGTTGGAAAAACTGAACGTGGATGACATACAACCTTCCACCAGAAAATATCCCGGTATCATCTTCAAACCGGAGAGGGAAGCAGGGGACCAGGTTTTTATGACGGAAGGACTGTCGCTTAAAGATGAAAATGCCGTGTATTTCAATGATGTCAACCTCATGGTGGACAAGGGGGATAAGATTGCTTTTATCTCTAAGACCAAACAGGCCGTAACCAAGTTCTTCCAGACTATTATGGAGGAGATCCCTGTACAGAAAGGCAGTTTTAAATGGGGCGTGACCATTAACAAAGCCTACCTTCCCAATGACAACTCCAAATATTTTGATTCGGACCTCATCTTAATCGACTGGCTGAGGCAATACTCGGACAATCAGGAGGAAGCCCACGTGCGTACTTTCTTGGGGAGGATGCTGTTTACGGGTGAAGAGTCGTTGAAAAAGTCCTCAGTACTGTCTGGTGGGGAAAAAGTGAGATGCATGATCTCCAAAATGATGCTTCAAAACCCCAACTTATTGGTACTCGATGAGCCAACCAACCATTTGGATTTGGAATCTATACATGCTTTCAATAATGCCATTATAGATTTTAACGGAACAGTATTGCTCACCTCCTATGACCATGCATTCGTTTCTTCGGCGGCTAATAGAATTGTGGAGTTTACCCCCAACGGTACCATCGACAAACGCGTGCCTTACGATGAATACCTTGAAAACCCCGAAATTAAGGCGCTGAGGGAGAAAATGTACCAGGCAAAGTAATAAATCATATCGCCGTCAAAAAAGTGGAATGCTTTTGGCAAATGTTTTCCAAAATTGGGATGGAAACAACCCAGATAATTTGAATCGAAAAACTATTTAACCTCCCAATAATATGGAAAACTTTCATTATGCAGACACACTGGAGGATAGCCCTAGCTATGCAAAAGGTTTCTCCAAAGCGCAGATCCTACAGCTATCGGTAAAGGATATTGAACAATTGGATTTGATCGAACATCCAATGTTCTCCTCAAACGGAGACGAAAGTCGAGAGCAATCTGATAAGGATGTGGGTCCTAGACCGCCGCAGGAAGAAGATTTTCCCGATGACGAGAAGGAAGAACTTTTCTCTGAAGTCTCCGATCCAGAGGAAGAAGATTAAACGAAGGAACCTGTTCTGATTGACTTTTTGTTCGGTAATCTAAAGGATCTATGAAAACAAGTTGTTTTTGATGGATAACCCGATATCAGTTTTAGGAATCAAAATTATAAAACCATGTTCCAGAAGTCAGAAGAAGAGTGGAAAAAGGAGTTAACTCCTGAACAATACGAGATTTTACGCAAGAAAGGCACTGAAAGGGCGGGAACTGGAAGGTACCTGCACAATAAGGAGACAGGAATATATACCTGCGCTGCCTGTGACAATCCGGTATTTAAATCCACCACCAAATATGAAAGTTATTCAGGGTGGCCAAGTTTCACGGCACCCTACTCCGACGATTCAGTCAATGTACTGCTGGATAAATCCCATGGGATGATCCGCGAAGAAATCGTCTGTGCCAACTGCGGAAGCCATTTGGGACACCGTTTTCCTGATGGCCCAAAAGAACAAGGGGGGGAAAGATACTGTATCAATTCCCTTTCAATGGACTTTAAGAAAATCGAAGAATAACAATCTCGCTTAATTATTAAAGGCAGCCTTTCATCTGAAGGTTGCCTTTTTTTATAGCAAGCCGATTAGATTGTTTAATCGGCTCATATTATCGGTATACAGGAATCCCTACTCCTTTTCAAAAACCAAAAAGTGCTGGATGTTCATAAATTGGCCGTTTTTTGCCAGCCGAAAGCCATTGGACGAGAGTTCTTTCTCAACCTGCTTGACGGTCATTTTGTGCAACTTCTTGATCCCGACCTTAGGGTCTTCCCCACGGTACTCGATCAAAAGCAACTTCCCATCTGATTTTAATGCTCCTCTAATAGCCTCCAGCATCTCTTTCGGGTATAACAATTCATGATATACATCCACCATTATGATAAGATCTATGGCATTTTCTGGGAGGTTGGGGGATTTCTCCCCGCCTTTAACGGTTTCCACATGATCCATTTGTAAGGCTTTGCTGCGCTCCTTAAGGTATTGAACAGCATCATCTTGGATCTCCACCGCATAGACTTTGCCTTTCGGCACCTTTTCCGCAATGCGGAAAGTATAATAACCCGAACCGGCGCCTAAATCCGCAACAACACTGTTATCGCTGACGGGTAAATTAGATATGGCTAAGGCCGTGTTTTCCTCTTCGGGACGACTTGATCTTTCCAGCCAACCCATTCCGTGAAAACTCATCAATTGAGCGATTTCCCGCCCCATATACATCTTTCCGGTACCGCCTGGCGCAGGATTTTGGTAAGTATAGCCTTCTCCCTTCTGGGCATACGTGCTTAACGCAAACAACAACAAAGCTGCAGAGTAGTAATAACGAGGGTTTGGGTTCATAGGTCATCACCATCAAGTGGGTATGAATTTACAAAATCGCCGGATGTAATCACAAGCTTGGTGTCATAATCTTCACCACCTGTTCAACCCAGATAACATATTAAATGCTTCTGTCCAAGCAGGGTTGGATAGGCTGTAATTATTCGAACGAAGAGAAAGGTAGCTTGATCTGGAAAAAAATCAAGATTCGCAATCACAACTCCCACAAAAAGAGTAAATTGTAATTAATTCGTTTTCCCACGCAACCCTTCCCGCCTTTCAATTGTATAGCCTCATGCAATCCCGGATTAAGTGGAACAAAAACCAACTTCCAAAATACTGAACGGCATTTTACAAAACGACAGAAAATGCCAGGAACTGTTGTACAAGCAG
>DATGMS010000164.1:0-17184 GCA_035307285.1 Cyclobacteriaceae bacterium | reverse complement strand
CAAAACATGTCGTCCTTTAAAGCCGAAGTCGTTGAGCAAATGAGCGCAAGAGGTCTGACACAAGATGTAGAGAATCCAGATCTGAAAATCAACTTGGGAATAATTGTGCAGGAGAAAACGCAGACCCGTCAAACCAGCCTTTCGGACCCAGGGGAATGGAATTACATCGGTCAAAGAAACTATAAATGGGAAAGCAAGACCGTAGACGTTGGCACTTATAAAGAAGGAAGTATCACCATGCATTTGGTAGACCATGCTTCCAATGAAGTGGTGTGGATAGGAACGATAGAAGGAGTATTGCCCAGAAGACCGGAGAATAGGCAAAGCGCATTAAAAGAAGCGGTTGCCTCCTTATTTTCCAAGATAGATGAATCAGGAGAATAGGTTTGCTCTGTTGAACAAACCTATTCTCCTTGTACTATGCAGCGTTTCTAGCTGCATTGATGATCCCGAACATGGTTCTCAAAATTAATTTTTGGAGCACTGCATCTTCCTTTCCGCTTTCTAACATCTGCTGAATGGCATATTGCTGTATGGTAATCAACGGTAAAACTATACGTTCCCGAATAGCAATAGAATCTTTACTAAGGTGATTGTCCTCCAGAAGGGTTGACATGTTGGCAACCCGAAGGATATTTTTCAAAGATCGTTGATACTCCTCGTGCATCAAATCCCAAAACTTACCGTAGGTGTCGTTCTCTTTCAGATAAGCCGTGACAGGATAAAAGGACTTGGCCAAAGATTGCATGGAGTTTCCAAGCAAAGACCTGAAAAACAGCGAATCTTGGTAGAGCTGTTGAACTTCCGCCAATTTGCCGACCTTTTCAAGCTCCTCAATGGATTTGCCCACGCCGTACATTCCGGGAATGTTTTGTTTCATTTGCGCCCAAGAGCCTACAAAAGGAATAGCCCTTAGGTCTTCAAATTTCATCACACTCCCTTTGCTTCTTTTCAATGGTCTTGAGCCGATATTGGTCAAACCAAAAAATTTCAATGGAGTGACATTTTCCAGATAGGGTACAAAAGCTGGATGACTTTTAAATTCCTTGTAAGCCTGATAGCTGTACGTAGCCATCTCCTCTATCAAATCTTTCTGTTCCTGGGTAAGGCTGTTTTCTGCCGTTGGATAAAGGTGGTTTTCAAGCCCCGCACTTAAGAGCTGCTCGTAATTGTAGGTACAACTCACCTGTTTACCATAATTTGAACTAATGGTCTGTCCTTGTATGGTGATCTGTATTTCTTCATTTTCCACTTGCTTGCCCAAAGAAGCGTAGAAATTGTGCATATTCCCTCCACCCCGTGCAGGTGGTCCCCCTCTGCCATCAAAAAACACGACATTCACGTCATACAACCTCGATACCCTAGTCAGCTCTTCCTTCGCCCTAAATATAGACCAGTTAGCGCGAATAATCCCCCCATCCTTGGTTCCATCCGAAAAGCCGACCATAATGGTCTGCTTGTTGTCCCGAAACTTCAAATGTTCACGGTATAGTTTGTTCTCAAACAATTGCTCCATTATGTCTGGCGCATGTAAGAGGTCATCGATGGTTTCGAATAATGGAACAATGTCGAGGCTAAGCTTTCCCTCCTTGCTCAATTGAAGCTTGTTCAATTGATATACCTCTAGAATATGAAGGGCTGACTGAGCATTGGAAATGATATAGCGGTGACATCCCATCTCACCGTTCTTTTCCTGAATATAGTCTATCGATTTGATGCTTTTAAGCATTTCGATATGAAAAGGGTTTTCCAGGCTGTCAACATCTGGCAAATGATCAAACGAAAGTAGCTTTGCAATCCGATCACCTTCCTCCATCTGCTGGTATGACTTCAGACCTTCTTTCCCTTCTTGCTTGAAGATAATGCCTTCCCATAGCTCATCATGCTGACGGCTATCCTGTCGGACATCCATACTGGCAAAATGAAACCCAAATACTTTAATTTTAAGAATAAACGCATCCAACAACTCTAAAAACAATCCCTCATGATGCTCTACGATGCCTTTTCTCGCCTCATAAAGAATCTCTAATAGTTCTTCTTTAGAAGAAAGCTTATCTTCACCGCCATAGAGCGTGTGATAAAGGCGGCGTTCTGCCAAAAGCAAAAATGGTTCAACATGGTTGAAGGTAAGTCTTCGTCTGACTTTACGGATATCTCTGTTATAACATTTCAATATGGAGTGCTGCAATTTATCCGCCACTTTCTTGGTGATATCATGCGTAACGTAGGGGTTCCCATCCCTGTCACCACCTGGCCAAAAGCCAACCATCAGTAAGTTCGGGTTATCCCATTCGTTGAGAGGAATTCCCAGCTGATTTAATACTCGAATAAGGATCTCCGAAATACTGTGATAAAAGACATTCTCCAAAAACCAACACAGACTGAGCGCCTCATCATAAGGGGTAGGTTTGTCCTTCTTGATAAATCCGGTTTTACCCAATTGTTGAAGCAGTTGATTGATATTCCCTAGGTCGTTGGCCCGGATGGCTCCCTCAAGGTCAGTTAGAATGCCCAATACATTTCCGGGGTAGAATTGAGTAGGATGCGCTGTGAGTGTCAGCCGGACAGAAAAGGTCTTCAGCTTTTCTATCAAAGCGTCTTTTTTCTTATCGCTTTCTGCCCGGGCGATCAATGCGGTCATGGTTCCTTTCCCCTTCAAATCGTTCACTTTTTCAAAGGCGGCATCTTCTATGGAGTCAAACAAGACCACCTGACGTTCCACATATTGCACCAACTGGAAAAGCAAATCATGCCTTTCTTTAGTGGACTTATCCGCCATCAGGTCGTCAAAAAATTGATTAATAATATCTTTCGGTGTTTTACCCTTTTCGAATCCCGATTGGCAGGCACTCGTCAATATCGGCAACAAAGTCCCTGTGCGATAGATGTCATTAAAGGGTAAATCTAGAAAAAGACTATTATAAATGGTAAACCTTTTGGCTACCTCGGTTTGGTACACCTTGGACATATGAAATTTTGAATGTTTGAGAATAAACCCCCAAAGTAGTGAAAATTGAGCAAAATTTAAATTGCTGGACGATTTGCTGAGTATAAATTTTAGCCCATCGTATAACTTTAGATTATTAACTGATTGTCTGAATGTTAATTAGCTTTTCCGTGCAAGCTAGGAAAAAACAGTTTCATCAAACAAATTATTTTCTGTAAATTTAGCCACTAGTTTTTCGAATGGCCTAAAATTCCGCCTATGCTTCTCGCCGTTTTGTCAGGTTTTATTCTTGCATTATGTATGCCTTTTTTGGGCAAATATTTAAAAGGCAAACTGTCTGTTTGGGTATCAGCTCTGCCCATCTTGCTGTTTGTCTATTTCTTGGGATATATACCCGAAGTTTCCCAAGGTAAAGGCCTGATGTTTTCCTATTCCTGGATCCCTTCGTATGGGATCAACTTAGACTTTAATCTGGACGGCTTGGCCTTGCTATTCATTTTATTAATCACAGGTATTGGATCTTTGGTCTTCCTGTACACCTCCGCCTATCTGAAAGCACACGAGTATTTGGATCGCTTTTACGGTTTTCTAAGTATGTTTATGGCTTCGATGCTGGGCTTGGTGCTTGCCGACAATATCATTTCCTTATTTGTGTTCTGGGAATTGACCAGTATAAGTTCATTCTTTTTGATCGGTTTCAACAATGACAATCCGGCTTCCAGGAAATCCGCGCTTCTTGCCTTAGGCATCACCGGTCTTGGGGGCCTTTTTCTTCTTGCAGGCGCTATAGCGCTAGGCTATGTTGGAGGTTCCTACAATCTTTCGGAGCTCCTTACTTCTGCTGAAATCATCAAAGGCAATGGTCTGTACGGATGGATCATATTCTTTATTTTTATAGCTGCTTTCACCAAGTCCGCACAGTTCCCCTTCCATTTTTGGTTGCCGGGGGCTATGGAAGCGCCCACCCCTGTATCTACTTACCTCCACTCGGCTACCATGGTAAAGGCGGGTATCTATTTGTTGGCGCGATTCACCCCTATTCTGGGAGATCATACGTGGTGGAACAGTACTCTGATTATCATAGGAACCGTTACCATGGTCTATGCCGCAATTCATTCCATTTTCAGGCTGGACATGAAAAGTATCCTGGCGTATTCCACGATTTCTGCATTGGGTATCCTGGTATTCCTCATTGGATTGGGCACCGATCAGGCTCTTCTTGCTGCTGCGGTATTTATATTAGTGCATGCGCTGTACAAAGCCACCCTCTTCTTGATTACGGGAATAGTTGACCATGAAACTGGAACCAGGGACATCTCGAAACTTGGTGGTCTTCGAAAGGTACTCCTACCTGTGGCCATAGCTGGAGTTTTTGCAGCACTCTCTAATGCGGGGATTCCACCCTCCTTTGGCTTTCTGGGTAAAGACCTAATCTATGAAGGGACTTTGCATTATGGAGAGTGGGCCTATTGGCTGACAGGAGCAGCTGTGGTAACCAATATTTGTTTATTGTTTGCCGGCTTCTTGGTTGGATTTAAGCCTTTTATCGGAAAACTTCCTACGGCTTATGAAGAAGTTCATCTTCCCAGCGCGCTGATGTGGGTGCCTCCACTGATTTTAGCTTCCTTAGGCATCATCTTTGGAATATTCCCTTCCTTGATAGAAGGTTCAATTATCAAACCTGTAGTAGCTTCTCTTTCTACGTCTACGCCTGATTTCCATTTACAGTTATGGCATGGATTTAATTTGGTCCTTTTGTTAAGCGGCATCACCCTTGCCGGGGGATTGGCCCTATTCTTTATCATCAAACCATCCGAGACCTTATTGGGGAGGGTGATAAAATTCCGAGAAATTTCGCCAGAAGGTTTATTTGAAGTCTTTGCCAGATTTTTCAATACATTTTCAGAAAAATGGACGGGCCTTCTCCAAAATGGATATTTAAGATCATATGTCACTACCATCGTGGGTTTCTTGTCAATCGTCTTGGCTTATCGCCTATTCGAAGGCCGAAGCTTAAAATTTGACATTCAATTTCTCACCGCAATGACCGTGTATGAAGCTGTCATCTTAGTGATTATGGGTATTGCTATATTGATCACTGTCTTCAGTAAATCAAGACTCCTTGCCGTGGTCTCTATGGGTGTAATAGGCTACGCCATCTGCTTGATTTTTGTCTTTTACTCGGCACCCGACCTTGCCATGACGCAGTTTGCCATTGATACGTTAACGGTAATCTTATTTGTGCTGGTGTTGTACAATCTCCCTAAATATCAGGAGTTCTCGCAGACCAAGGATAAGATCAGGGACGGAATTGTCGCTTTAACCTTCGGAACCTTGATGAGCTTGATTTCCTTGGAAGTTCTCAATGAACCCACCAATCCCATGATTTCTGAGTTTTACGCCGCAAATGCCTATGTTTTGGGCAAAGGGAAAAACATAGTCAACGTGATTTTGGTTGATTTTAGGGGCATGGACACCATGATTGAGGTCACCGTACTGACAATCGCCGCAATGGGAGTATTTAGTTTGCTTAAGCTTCGGCTAAGAGGCAGAGAAAAAGAAATCTAGCTTTCTTCACGCACCGAGATTTATCAATGAAATCCTTATTCCGATCTACATGAAAAGTATTATATTCAAGACAGCCTCCAACTACCTTCTCCCTTTGTTGTTGCTATTTTCCGTCTTCATCTTGTTGAGGGGCCACTACCTCCCTGGAGGAGGTTTTGTTGGTGGTCTTATCGCTTCCATTGCATTTGTGCTCCACTCATTGGGAAATGGCTTGAAGGAAACCAGGCAGATCATTTTGTTTCACCCGGGGTTTTTAATGCCATTTGGACTATCCATAGCTTTGTTAAGTGGTATATTGCCTCTGTTTTTCGGAGAACCCATTTTGACAGGGTTGTGGTATGACCAACCCCTTCCTATTGTCGGTATGGTAGGTTCTGCCCTTTTTTTTGATACCGGAGTTTATTTGGTCGTGATGGGGGTTACCCTGACCATAATGTTCACAATAACAGAAAGTATTTGATATGGAGATATTGCTAATCATCATTATCGGGCTTTTATACAGCTCAGGGATTTATATGATGTTGAGGCGGAGTTTGGTTAAGCTTATCATAGGATTGATTTTAATCGGACACGGTGTCAATATGTTAATTTTTCTGGTAGGCGGAATCGTTAAAGGTAAGCCTCCGATTATCGGCGAGTCTGTGCAGATGCTTACGGATATCTATGCCGATCCGATCCCCCAGGCATTGATATTGACCGCCATCGTGATCAGCTTTGGGCTACAATCCTTTGCCATTATCCTTATCAAAAGAACCTACAAGGTCGTAAAAACCGACGATTTGGATGAGTTAAACCCCCAAGGAGAAGAAATATGATTAATCCTTACATTGTGTTGCCTGTTGTTTTCCAGATGATCACCGCTATTGCAATGATCTTTTTTTGGGGAAAAACAGGAGTTCAAAAAGTGTTTAGCATCATCTCCGGGCTGGTTAATTTAGCAATCGCTATCTGGTTATTCGAATTGGTTTGGAGCGAGGGCATCCAAATAATGAATGCTGGCGGATGGAAAGCCCCCTTCGGAATTACCTTTGTTGTCGATGTCTTCAGCGCCGTAATGGTATTGTTAACAGCGATATGTGGAGTAGCAGTATCAATCTATTCTACGGGAAGCATCAGAAACAAATTAATTAAATTTGGCTTCTTCCCCATCTTGCATTTTCTCTTGATGGGACTGAATGGGGCTTTTCTAACAGGGGATATTTTTAATCTTTACGTTTGGTTTGAGGTAGTTATAATATCCTCCTTTGTAATGATCACCCTTGGTGGCGAGAAGATCCAAATTGAGGGAGGGGTGAAATACGTCACCATGAACCTATTGGCATCTACCATTTTTCTTACCGCTATAGCATTGCTGTATGGATTAACAGGTAGTCTTAACATGGCAGACTTGTCCTTAAAGGTGGCGGAAGTAGAAAACAGAAAGTTGGTCAATATCACCGCGGTGCTATTTTTCATTGGATTCGGAATCAAGTCCGCGATTTTTCCGCTGTACTTTTGGCTTCCGGCATCTTACCATGCGCCCCCACCTGCTGTATCGGCGATCTTTGCGGGCCTGCTGACCAAGGTGGGAATTTATGCGATTCTTCGAGTATTTACCTTGATTTTTATTCCTGATGATTTTATGAGGGAATTGATCAGCTGGGTGGCTATTTTTACAATTCTAACAGGTGCTTTAGGAGCTATAGCCCAGAACAATCTCAGGGAAATCTTCAGTTATCTCATCATTTGCCACATCGGTTTCATGATAGCAGGATTGGGCATTTATACAGAAATCGCTTTGGTTGGAGTCATTTTCTACCTGATCCATGATATCATCGTTAAAACCAATTTATACATGATGGCAGGACTGGTTTATAAAATAAAAGGATCCTACAATATCAAACGTCTTGGAGGCTTTTACAAATCATACCCAAAACTATCCCTCTTAATGGCCGTCCCATTGTTCTCACTGGTTGGCATACCTCCATTGTCAGGTTTCTGGGCTAAAATCTTCCTTATAGAAGGCGGTTTCGCCGGAGGAAATTATATTATAGTTTTTGCCATTATCTTAGGGAGTCTTATCACCTTGATCATTATTGCTAGGATATGGTCTGAAGTCTTCTGGAAGGAAAGTGTAGAATTGCCTACCAGAGATTATATTAAATATTTCCATGAACTAATACCCTCCAAGCGATACGGCCTAGTAATCTCCATTGCAATTCTTTCCCTTGTCTCGCTGTCCATTGGATTTGGTGCAGAATACATCATCAGGGTCTCCCAGCATGTCGCCGCTGAATTAGTCGATACTTCTTATTATATTGAAGCGGTCTTAGGGCCGCAAAAAACAACGCTGCCATGATAAAAACCAAGTTTCTAAGTAATATCTTGCTAGCCTTCGTTTGGGTCGCGTTGACCGGTACCTTCTCCTTAGGCAACTTTGCCTTTGGCTTCATAGTTTGTTTTGGAATCATGTGGCTAATCAGCTCCAACCGAAGGGAGGATCAATATTTTACCCGGATTCCAAAAATAATATCCTTTTTCTTTTACTTTCTCTACGAACTTGTGAAAGCCAACTATCAGGTAGCTTCCGACGTGATCACCTTCAAATACATGAGACCCGGGATCATTAGGGTTCCGTTAGAGGTCAAGACAAACTTGGAAATCACCCTCCTGGCCAACTTTATAAATTTGACGCCCGGAACAATTATCCTTGATGTATCAGATGATAGGAAAGTGTTTTATATCCATACTATCATGGTGAAAGATCGAGAAAAGTTTATTTACGACATTAAAAACGGCTTTGAGAAAAGGCTATTGGAAATCTTACGATGAACGTCAGCGATTATCTATATTACGTGATCTTGCCTGCTCTGGCATTTTCTATATTCCTCATATTTATACGCTTCATGAAAGGTCCTAGCCTTCCTGATAGAGTAGTGTCTTTGGATTTGATGTTGACGACCGGGATTGGAGTCATCGCCGTTTACAGTGTTTACAGTGACCAGCCCACCTTTCTGGACATCGCGATGATTATGGCCTTGATTGCCTTCTTGGGGACCGTTGCTTATTCCTTTTATTTGGAAAAACGAGAAAAAAATGATTGACTGGGTGATAATAATTTCAAGTACCATTGGTACACTTTCTATTTTGTTGGCAGCCGTCGGCATCGTCCGAATGCCTGATATATACCTTCGGATCTCCGTAACCACAAAAGCTGCCACCATGGGGATTGGGCTGATATTGATTGGGGCTGCAATGTATTTTAACGAGTTGGGGATCACATCCAGGGTAATTGCAATTATCTTTTTTATGTTGTTGACTGCACCGGTAGGTGCACATATGTTAGGGAGGGCTTCTTATTTTACGGGAATAAAGATGTGGGATAGATCGGTTTATGATGATCTAAAAGACAAATATGACCCTAAAACCCACGAACTTTCCAGCGAAAGTAAACCACCAAAATCAATTGAAAAATGAGAAACTTTATTGGATTATTAATAACATTGATGATCGTCACCTCGGCCTGCGGTAATCAAAACACACAGAATACTGAAGTACAGATGGACAAGCCTTATATTTTTATACTCGGAACGTATACTGAAAATGAAGGTGAAGGGATAAATCTCGTAAAATTTGATCCATTACAAGAAAGGTTGGAAGTTCTCGCCGTCGCTTCCGATATAGAAAACCCCTCTTTTGTTATCAGCAACAAGAAGGAAAATTTGGTTTTTGCAACAGAAGAAACAGGTGGGGATCAGGGTGGTAAAGTGACTTCATACCGATTGGATAAGTCCACCTTTACGCTCGAGAGAATCGGATCTGTTTATACAAAAGGAGACTCGCCCTGCCATCTCAGCCTGGATCCATCAGAAAAATTTCTTATCGTCTCCAATTATTCCGGAGGGAACCTGACCGCTATTCCGGTAGATGAAAAAGGGATGTTGTCTCAGGACGTCCACGTAATCCAACACGAGGGAAAAAGTATTAATCCTCGTAGGCAGCAAGCACCCCATGTACATAGTGCAGTATTCCATCCACAGGAGAAAAAAGTATTTGTGGCCAATTTAGGTACAGATAAGGTGATGGCATATGACTTTGACCAAAATTCTTCTAACCCCTTAGTCCCTTCAGAAAAAGGATCATTTGATGTGGCTGCAGGATCGGGGCCAAGACATATGGCATTTAATAAAGAAGGTGATAGAATTTATGTTATCCATGAATTGACTGGAGAAATCGGCGTCTACGGCTATGAAAATGGTGAAGTCTCCCATTTGGAAACCCACACATTAATTCCGGAAGACTTTTCTGGGGATGTAGGTGCCGCTGAAGTAAGGATTTCCCCCGACGGCAACTTCCTCTACGCCTCCAACCGGGGCGAGGTCAATAACATCACGGTGTTCCAGATAGAAGAAGCCGGGTTGTCCAAGATTCAGGATATGCCGTCGCAGGGCATTGCGCCACGAAATTTTGCCATCACTCCCGATGGCAAATATCTCTTATGCGGCAACCAGAACTCCGATGAGATTGTGGTATTCAATAGAAACCAACGAAACGGACATTTAGAGCCCACCTCTATCTCGCTTTCCGTCAAAAAACCCGTGTATTTTTATTTTTTGGACTGACCTTTCTTGAATTATCGTAATAGTAGCTGAAGTGATCACAATAAATATCTCCATATCAATATGGAGATTCATTATCATTTTTATACATTTACGGGATTTTGAATGTCAAAAAAACAAAATCTAATTCAGTCAATTATCTAATAATCAATAATGATAGGAGTAAGTGAGGTGATGTACCAAAGCATACTAGACAGGCGTGACACGGAAAAAGCGATCGACTTAATCAAGACGTCGCTTCCCAACGCTTTGTCAGAAAAGTTGAACCTTTTTAAATTATCATGTCCTTTGGTCATCTTGGACGGCACAGGCATCAACGACGATTTGAACGGGATCGAAAGGCCGGTTCGATTTCCTGTGAAAAACCAGATGGATTCCAATGCCGTAGTAGTGCAATCCCTTGCAAAATGGAAAAGATGGCAATTGGCAGAACTGAAGGCAGAAGAAGGTGAAGGTATTATTACAGACATGCGTGCGCTTAGACCTGATGAAGATTATTCACGGATCCATTCTATCTATGTTGACCAGTGGGACTGGGAACAATGTATAAGCCCTCAGAACAGAACCTTAAGTTACCTTAAACAAGCAGTAAGGGCCATATATGAAAGCATTCGGGAAACAGAACTACGGGTTTACGAAACTTTTAAAGACATCACCCCTACCCTTCCCCAGGAAATTACCTTTGTACATACCGAAGAACTACTTAGAAAATATCCTAATCAAACTCCTAAGGAAAGGGAAAATAGCATAGCTAAGGAATACGGAGCGGTTTTTCTGATCGGTATTGGCGGAGAACTCAGCCATGGAGAACCTCATGATGGGAGAGCTCCGGATTATGATGATTGGAGTAGTCCCAACGAAGAAGGATACACAGGCCTGAACGGCGATATTCTAGTCTGGAACCCGGTGCACGAATCTTCATTAGAATTGTCTTCTATGGGTATAAGGGTAGATGCAGACACCCTTCAAAAGCAGCTTCAGCTGAAGAAGGCGGAGAATAGGAAAGAGTTAATGTTCCATCAGAAACTCTTAAATGGGGAACTGCCAGAAAGTATTGGCGGCGGAATTGGCCAATCTAGGATGTGCATGTTTTTGTTGAAAAAAATCCATATTGGTGAGGTACAGTCAGGAGTTTGGCCGAGGGAGGAAATAGAAAAATGCGGAAAATCTGGAATATTCTTGATGTAAAATGCTTATTTGCCTATTTAACAAAAAAAAATAATTATGGCATAGTTTAATTTGCAGAAACTATTATTACCTTTGAAGAATTAATTAAATACAATTTAATATTATTATGAACACAGGAAAAGTAAAATTTTTTAATGAGTCCAAAGGATTCGGTTTTATTGTTGACGACGATTCTTCTAAAGAATATTTCGTACATATCTCCGGGTTAGTTGACGAAGTTAGAGAAGACGACGATGTCACTTTCGATCTGAAAGAAGGCAGAAAAGGCCTAAATGCTGTCAATGTTAAGTTAGCTTAACCAACAACCAACATCAGTATTAAAAGCAGCTTAGAATTTCCAAGCTGCTTTTTTATTGTTAACACAATACTTTTTTATCTCCTCGTATATTTTTCTTGTCCGCAAAGTGGGAACTTCTACCTCTTCTCCATACCTAAAAATGGCTCCGGCAAACAACTCCAATTCGTTATTTGGTTTTGGAGAATGGATATCTAACTGAAGAGAAGTCGGGGTATGATTGGGAAAGGTAGATGCTTTTTGGAAAGTTAGATCAACAACATTGTCGGGCAGACCCACTCCTTTGCGAGCTGCGATGGCTTTTATCTCCAGCATAATCGACTCTGCAATATCCCGTAGTTCCTTCTTCTCATTTACTACCCCTATGGGCAAATTATACCGAGCAGTAACTAAACCAAAACTGGCAATAAAAATAAATTTCTTCCAAATGTCTTGAAAAGCATCCTCTTTAAAGTCAAACTGAATTTCTGCCTCGGTAAGAATCTCTATTAAAGCTCCGGGGGAATGGTGCGGGTGTTGGGGATCTTTTCCAAAAACTATCTTTCCCGGCTTTCCCTTATGTTCTACGACTCCTTTAGCCTTAATATGGGATGCTACATACACACAAGCAGGAAGAATAATGGTCTCCGGCAGCATGGTGCGTATTCTATCATAAATATCCACGCCGTTCATCAACGGCAGGATAACGGTGTCCTCTGATACTTTTTCTTTCAGTTGCAGGCATACGTTTTCTAGATCATATTCCTTCACACAAATAAGCACCACGTCTACTTGTCTCAGTTCATCTATATTTTGAAGAAGAAAATCGGGCCGAATTGTGGGTTCGGGGTGTTCCGGACTCAGCAGCGTAAGCCCGTCTTTTTTGACCTGTTGGTAGGTGGACGCACGGGCTATAAAGCTTACGGCCACATCTTTATTCTTCGAAAAGGCTTTCGCCAGCTTAAAACCAAAATACCCCCCTACCCCTCCTAAACCTACCACGGTGATTTCTTTAATTGCCATTGCTATCGGCGTTTATAATTGCCCAAGTTACCCATGGTATCCAGACTAATGGGTAAATAAAACAAAACCGACCCCACCACCATCGCCACCAAAAAGCCGTAGGGCAATCCTGCTGCCATTACACCCACCATTAGGGTAATTACAAGTCCCTTCTTTTCATGGGTCACATCCCTGATGAGCAACATCAATGCAAGGCTTTCGAACAACAGGATAACCCCCAAAACCGGCAGTGGGAAAACCTGGATCACCATTTCGAAATTGTCGCCGAAAAACAATCCTAACACGAGAAACATCAGGCCATAAAGTACTGCCGACCCGCCAGTCCTTCCTCCGAAAGCATAATGACCCGCCAGTCCGCCAGCCCCATGACAAGTAGGTATACCACTGAAAAATGGATTGATCATATTCATCAATGAATAAGTAATGCCGATTTTCTTGATCGTTAAAGGTCTTTTTTCAGGGAACAGATCTTTGGCCACCTGTTGTGTCGCCAAAACGGAATTACCCAAAGAAAGTGGAATCTGAGGCAGGGCTAACAGAAGAAAACCTTTTAAAACATCTTCAGTAGTAGGTGTATTCCATTGCGGGAGATTAAAGCCTATCGCTTGGACTAAATCTCCAACCTTCAATTTAAAAGACAAAGCGTACAAAAAGCCCAGAACTATCACCACAATAGCGGCAGGTATCTTCTTACTACCCATCAACCACAGGATGATCATAAAGGCCAACAATGCCAGAACATAGCCGTTGAAGTGGTCTGCTGGGATGTACTGCTTGAAAGCCAACAAGGCAAGCGTGATTCCCAGTCCGAGTTGGAGCCCGCGGATCACCACCTTTGGGATTATTCTGGACAGTCCATCCAGGGCGCCTGTTAACGAAAGTATCATCATCACTATTCCTATCGCCAAGCCTGCACCGAATAGTAATCCGCCCCCAAGCTGTTGGGCAATTACTAGGGTGGCCATGGCCTTCAGGGGCTGGGCAGGCATGGGCATCTTGTAAAACACTCCGGTCAACACCTGCATAACGCCAAACATGATTAGCACACTAGGCGCATGCAGGTCTGCAGCTAAAATCATAGCCACAATCAAAGGGAGGTCAGTCCCAATATCCCCAAAAGAACCTGAAAACTCATGTCGGTTGAAAGAAATGCCCTTGATTAAACTCATCCTTTCCTTTTTGATCCAACCTTAAGTTCTTTACGAACTTCCTTATATTCCTCTGGAAAATTAACATTAAAGAACTCTCCACTATCTGGAGCTGTCAGGATCTCCACTTCAGTATTAATCAACACCTTTCTGGGACAAGAATATCCCTGGCTTAAATAATCAAGCATTACAGAATATGCCCTCGGTTCCCACAAAGTCACTAACGGTTCTGGGAACTCGCCTTTGGGATCCAAGAAAACGGTTGCGACCTTGGAAGGATTGCGGTGTGCAATGAGATATTGAAGAGTTGTTGCTGAAAGATAGGGCAGGTCACAGGCTACCGTCAGCCAGGCTGAGTTCGGATCAAAGCGAAATGCGGAAAGTATACCGCTCATCGGACCCAAGTCCAAGAAGGTATCTTGGATTATTGGAAATTTGTTTTTCAGTAAATCTACCTGGCGGGCATTGCAGGACAGGAAGGATCGCCTACATACCTGTCCCATCATGTCCATCATATGGCTTCTTTGGTCCTTTTCATAATATACCAGCTCGCCCTTATCCTTCTTCATTCTCTTGCTCTGCCCCCCTGCCAAGACAAGGCCTGTAACGGGAGGAACCTGCTGTTCCATCCACTGGCTGATCCAAGAAGCGATTTCATGGGTTTCCTCCACAAAGAAGGAGGGAATCGTCTGCCAATCAGAAAGATGGTTTTTGACGACATCAGGCAGACTTATTGACCTATCCCTATACAAAATCAGTTTAACGTTGCTGAGTCTGTCCAGCTTTTTGGATAAGTCTTTCGCAGGATCGATAATGAGCACTTGAGATTGAGCCTGGAAATGGTTTCCGTTAACCAAAATCAAATCTTCTTGTTTTAAAATTGCTCTCTTATCAAAAGATGAAAGGGGGCGAAAGGTATCGATCCGGTGAAACTGAATTTTATCAGTCATGTTCAGCCTGGCATGCCTCTGGTCGATAGATCCATCGCTTATTGCTCGAGAGCCTGCCCCATGGTCCTGATCTAAAAACGCCAAGGAATAGCGATCTGCTAAAATATCGGCTAGATCCCTAACAAGATCCTGAATGACTGGACAAGGCGCACCCATGATGGCCAATTCATTTCGACCAAACTCGCCGTTGGCGGGCCGACTCAAAGCGACGTGTTTTTGATGCTTATCTTCTGAAGTCATTCTTCCCTCCCGTTTTCTCCATTAATTTGATGTCCTTAATAATGATTTCATGGGAAAAACCTTTGCACATGTCATAAACGGAAAGCGCGGCCACGGTCGCCCCAGTCAACGCTTCCATCTCCACTCCCGTTTTCCCTGTTATGGTAGTGGTGCAGGTGATGGCAATTTCTTTTTCGTTCGCCTGCTCAATAGTGATTCTACAATCCTCCAAGCCTAAAGGATGGCACAACGGAATAAGGTCTGAAGTTTTCTTGGCGGCCATCGTCCCCGCAATAATGGCTGTCTGAAAAACGGGTCCCTTCTTGGTTTGAATATCCTTATTGTCATTCAAGGCAGCTAAAAGCCCTTCTCCCAATTCAACGATACATTGGGCCTTCGCTACTCTTCTTGTGACATGCTTTGAACTCACATCTACCATGGAAGGATTACCTGTGCCTTCATCCAAATGGGTAAACTTTTTATCCTCTGTCATTATTTAATAATTGTTATTAATTTATTGATTATTGGGGTAGCGTGTTATTGAATATTGGTAACAGGTCGGATGCTGATGTCGGATACTTAGGTAATTAGGTCTTCTCTGTCAACTACAAAGCATCTATACCGCATACCTTATTAGGCAGTCGCAACTCGTTCATTTTTAGATCATAATTAGTAATGTATCAATCATAGATCCTTATTTCCCCGCAATCTGTTGACAGTCTCCTTCACAAATTCAACCGCAAAGTCTATTTGAGCTTTGGTGGTGGAACGCCCAAGTCCGAACCGGATAGAACTTCTGGCTAATTCATCGTTTAGTCCCATAGCAGTCAACACATGGGAAGGTTGTGTAGTAATAGAAGAACAGGCAGAACCAGAACTTACGGCCAATTCTTTGTTGATGGCGATCAAAAGTTCTTTCCCCTCCACCCCTTCGAAGGAAATATTGCTCACATGGGGCAATCGCTGCGTAAGATGGCCATTCACATGCGTACCCGCCAGCCCTAAAATCCCTTTTTCCAATGCGTTTCTTAATTCGCTGAGCCTTTGATAATCAGTGAACTTCTGGTTCTGGGCAATTTCCGCAGCCTTTCCAAGCCCCACTATCCCGGGGACATTGAGAGTGCCGCTACGAAGACCTCTCTCATGGCCACCTCCTGTAAGCTGGGCAGCCACATCCACTTTTCGCCCTTGAGATCTTATATATAATGCTCCAACACCCTTCGGGCCGTACATTTTGTGGGCTGATATTGGCATCAAGTCAATAGAATGTTCATTTACGGCTACCTCTATCTTCCCTACCGCTTGCACACCATCCGACATCAACAAAAAGCCATGCTGTTTCGCTAGCTCTGCTACTTCTGCAAGGGGCTGCAATACTCCAGTCTCATTGTTGCCCATCATGACGATGACCAAAATGGTATCACTTCTAATGGCTGCGGACAACCTTTCCAAATCAAGAATCCCTTCCGTATCAACTGGGAGGTAGGTGACCTCTGTGCCTTTTTTTTCCATGGCTTTGCACGTATCCAATATAGCCTTGTGCTCAGTGGTCACCGTAATGATATGGCCCTTGTAACTGGACAATTCCATTAATCCTCTAATTGCCAAGTTAATCGATTCCGTGGCGCCGCTGGTAAACACCACTTCTTTGGCATTTGCCCCTATCAGGTCCGCCACCTGTTCCCGAGCTGTCTCTACCGCCTCTTCCGCCAACCATCCAAGGGGATAATGAAGGCTGGAGGCATTTCCAAAGGTTTCGGTAAACCAAGGGATCATGGACTCCAATACCTGCGAATCACAGGGCGTGGTGGCATTATGGTCTAAATAAATTGGGAATTTCATTCAATAGAGCGATTCTTTCTACGCCGGTCAAGGTAAAAATAAAAATCAACCCCTGCAATAAAATCGCTATACACAAAAATTACCCTAGATTTCGTTGGACTTTTGGCTCAATCCTTTTTCTTCACCCCACAAAAAAATTGTCAAGTCATCGAGATTCAAAATGAAACCAATAGACCGTCGTTCAAAAGATGACCCTATAGACCTGATGAGCTTTATATCAGGGAAGCTGCAACAGTTCAATTTATTTCTTGTAGCTTATCGAAATTCCTGATGGGCTAGATTTATTCAACGACGTGGTATAGGCGGGATGGCTGTCAACAAAATCGAGGAATTCAGCAATCCCTGATTGGTTTTGAAGCACGTTATGTGCTGTAAAACAGCCGCCTTTCTCAAGCTTTGGATCCAAGTCCTTAAAATATTGCACATA
>DATGMS010000163.1:0-5194 GCA_035307285.1 Cyclobacteriaceae bacterium | reverse complement strand
CTGGCCTTTGGTGTCACTACTGCACACGATCCTTCGGCCAATACGGAGACTGTTTTTACCCTATCTGAAATGGTAAAAGCCGGACACATGGTGGGACCAAGGCTCTACTCTACCGGTTTTATCCTTTATGGTGCTGATGGGGATTTCAAAGCGGTCATCAATAGTTTGGAAGACGCCCGTTCCTCCATTACCCGAACCAAGGCCTTTGGCGCACTATCGGTGAAAAGTTACAACCAGCCCAGAAGAGATCAGCGCCAGCAGGTCATCCAGGCAGCTCGTGAGCAAGGCATCAATGTCGTACCAGAAGGCGGCTCGACCTTTTTTCATAATATGAGCATGATCATGGACGGCCATACCGGGATCGAACACAACATTCCTATTGCTCCGCTTTACAAGGACGTCATCGAATTGTGGGGTGCCAGCGAGGTAGGTTATACACCAACCTTGATCGTAAACTACGGTGGACCGAATTCTGAGTATTACTGGTATCAAAAGACCAATGTATGGGAAAATGAAAAATTGCTGAAGTACACCCCTCGTGCGGTTGTGGATGCAAGATCCAGGCACCGCACGATGATGCCGGATGAAGAATATGAAAGAGGCCATTTTATGACTTCCGCAGCCGCCAAGACCTTGACCGATGCGGGAGTGAAAGTGAACCTGGGTGCCCACGGGCAGCTTCAAGGACTGGGTGCCCACTGGGAACTCTGGAGCCTAGGGCAAGGTGGAATGACCAATCTGGAATCGCTGCAGGCTGCCACCATCAATGGCGCAGAATATATCGGTGCAGGCGAGGATATTGGTTCTCTGAAAGTAGGTAAAATGGCGGACTTGATCATTTTGGACGAAAATCCGCTGGAAGATATCCGCCATTCCGAGTCCATCCGTTACACCATGGTCAATGGAAGGCTATATGACACGGAGACGATGAATGAAGTAGGCAATGAGCCGAAAGAGAGGAAGGAATTTTATTGGGAAAACAACCGCTACAACGAGGCCTTCCCTTGGCATGAAGAAAGCAACAGCTTTATGCGAGGCGGTTGCGGCTGTGGCTTGAGCCATAATTAAAACTGGCGATTGCAGGCTTGCCGATAGGCAAGCCTGCAATCGCCAGTTTCCTGTAAATGAAGCCGTCCGTTGGGGTCTTCGAGCCGTATACTATACGGATACATAAGGCGTAAAGTACCCTTAGACCCAATGTGAAAAAATCGAAATTGATAAATAATTGGCTATGATAACGAAAGATCAAGTAATTAGTAGTTTAAAGGACATGCCTGAGCAGTTTTCTATTGATGAGTTGATGGATAAATTAATTTTATTGCAAAAAATAGAGACAGGATTAGAGCAGTCTAAGATAGGGGATGTTTATACAACTCAGGAAGCAAAAGACATGGTGCAGCGATGGCCAAAGTAAACTGGACGAGACAGGCCATTGAAGATGTATATGAGATCAGGGAATACTACCGACCCCGATCGATAAAATATGCCGAACAACTTACTGACAAAATCTTTGAAAAGGAAGCAATTTTAGAACAGCATCCCATGGCTGGCAGAATGGTTCCTGAATTAGAGAAATCCGAGATAAGAGAGCTGATCTTTAAAAATTACCGGATCATATATTATGTAGTGTCCATCGAGCGTATTGATGTGCTGGCGGTGCATAAAGGATCAAGACCGTTAACAGACAGGTCTATTTTTGAATAATGGGATCAATGACGTCCTGCCAATTGTGAACTGAAGAATTGTTAGGATAATTAGGCTCCATCCGGTAATGCCCCTGTCGGTAGCCCGTGCACGGAGAGAGTGATTAAAGTTTCAGCAGAAATGTCCTCGTTGAGGTCCGGCCGGTGAATGTACTGGTTATCCCCCCCGAATTACGTAGTTCTCCAACTGCTCAAGGTTGCCTTTGCTTAGGTTTGGAAACCATTTGACCGCAACGTCTGCCGTTCTTCAATATTTAAACTTGGGGAACATCCTATCCTCATCGAACCAGACTTTTTTAATTTGTGCCATGATAATCCTCCCACCTCTTCTTAATCAAAACTTTCAACTAGGAAAATAAAAATAAAGTTTAGCATAAGCAATTACTCCTTATGGGCACAATGATTTTTAAAAGTCAATCCTCCGATGCCATCTTATTCTTTCATCCGAGTTGGTAGGTTTATTGCTCTTCATATCCCAAAAGGAGTAAAAATCTTGATAGCTTTAACTCAAAAAGAAGATATATGTACCGATTAAAAATCATCAACTCAACCGTAAGACCTAGTAGAAAAGGACCGATTGTTACCCGATGGATACAGGAAAAAGCACAATCCCAGGGAAATTTTGAGGTAGAGGTATTGGATCTCAAAGAGATCAATCTTCCCCTGATGAATGAGCCAAAACATCCCCGGCTAAAAGAATATGAACACGAGCATACCAAGAGCTGGAGTGCCAAAATCAACGAGGCGGATGCATTTATTTTCGTTACCGCCGAATACGACCATAACTATCCCGCTCCTTTGAGGAATGCGTTGGAGTATCTGGTGCTGGAGTGGGCGTACAAACCGGCAGGAATCGTCAGCTATGGCGGCGTATCCGCAGGCACGCGGGCAGCCAAAAGCCTACAGGGCGACTTGGCCTCTCTGCAAGTGGTAACATTGAAGGAAATGGTCAACATTCCATTTTTTACCGAATTTATCAGAGAGGAAAAACTCGTTTCAAACGATATCATGGACAAGGCTGCCGATATGATGTTAAAACAATTGGTACGGTGGACCAAGGGGATGAAGGTGATCCGGGAGGAGAAATAATTTAGAACTCATTATGGCTCTGCAAGCAAAGCGTTGACTTGATCTTTTAATAATGACAGGTCTTTATCAATAATTCCCCAAATAACCACATCGTCCACATTGTCGTAAGCATGTATCAGTATATTCCGTAGATTGACGATTCTACGAGCATGGAGATGTTGATACCTGGCTCAGTTTTTAGAAGCCTGTTGGTGGCTTCACCTATTATTTCCAACTCACGTTCCACCGCTCTCCGAAGTAATTTATTCGAATGATACTCCGCTAAACTTGGATCCTTGCCAAGAAAATCAAAAATGGAGTCAAGAGAAACTTTTATATCGTGCAAATGCTTTTTTGATTCACGCTGCATATAACAATTGCTTAGTTTCTTCCACACTTCGGATAAAGTAGGGGTTGGACAGCGATTTTTCTGTTACGAGATCAACTTTTCGCCCAAATAATTTCTCCAATTCATATTGAACATCAAAATAGTTGTCGGTGTATTTATCGAATGGAATTTCTTTGAATGAAATCAAAATGTCAATATCACTCCCTTCGTTGAAGTTCTCTGTGCAGGCTGAGCCAAATACATACATGGTCCTCACGTCGTAGATTTCACAGATCCTTTGCAATTCTTCTTTGTGTTTTGTGAGTAAGTGCAACATTTTTTCTTGTGTTTCTTCCTAAAGATAACATACGGGTTTGCCGCCAAGCTGTTCGACATTAAATATAATTTAAACAAATTATATCGTAGAAATACTGGGACAACATCAGATGGGTCCTTCAAACAGTTTTTAGAGGAGAAAGGAGACTAAAATTCAACCCTGAAGGGGTTGAACATCTACCTTGAGCAAAGGTATACATCTCCCTGACAATAACTTAAACCATCTCAGCGCCTTGAGCTTCCACACCCTTTCTCTTCCCAAAAAAAATAAAAGCCAAAGTAAACAGCCCCGTAAGCAGGGGATAATAGAGGTACTGCAAGATTTCCAGCGGCGAGACCGCAAAAGAAGCCACGGCCATGGCAGCCAGCATTTGCGCCCCATAGGGGATTATTCCTTGCACAAAGCAGGACATGGTGTCCATGATGCTAGCACTTCTGGTCAGCTTCACCTGGTGTGTTAAGGCAATCTCCTTCGCTATTGGCCCCACGATAATAATGGTAATGGTGTTATTGGCGATGGAAAGGTTGACCATCCCCGTCAGAAAGGCGATACCCAGTTCCGCTTTTTTGGCAGAGTCGACCCGCTTAAGTACCTGGTACAAGAGATAATCTATCCCCCCGTTCATTCGGATAATGCCGACGATTCCGCCGATAATCAGACAGATCAGGCTCAACTCATACATTCCCGCAAGGCCTTGGTTGACGGACTGGACCGCCTCGATCCAAGAGAATTCCTGAAAATACCCCCCGATGATCAAAGACAGAAAAATACCGATGGTTAGGGTGGCAATCACATTGACCCCCGTAATGGCCAGGGCAAAGACCATGAGATAGGGGACAATTTTTACCAGATCATATTCCCCGACGACTTCTATAGGAGATCTTGAGAGTTCCTGGTTGAAAAATAAATAGATCGTAAACGTGATCAGCATGGGAAGGATTACAATCTTGATGTTGGCTTTGAATTTCTCCTTCATACCTATACCCTGTGTTCTGCTTGCCGCAATCGTGGTGTCAGAGATAAAAGACAGGTTGTCCCCAAACATTGCTCCCCCGATAATAGAAGCAAGAGCAATAGCCAAACTATCCGGCACCTGCTCACTGAGTCCAACAGCAATGGGAGATAATGCTGCAATGGTACCCACAGAGGTGCCGAGGGAGATAGAGATAAAAGCCGAGATCAGGAATAACGCGGCGATAATAATCTGTGGGGAAACATACTGTAGCGAAAAGTTGACGATGGAGCTTATCGCCCCCATGTCCCTGCTTATCTGCCCAAATGCCCCCGCCAACAAAAAAATAAGGATCATGATCAAGATGTTGTCATTGCCTGCCCCAGCCGTAAAAGCAGCCAATTTGTTCTTGAACTTTATCGTGGGATACTGTACAAAGGCGACCAACAACGACAATAGGAAGGCCACCAAGACCGGAACGGAATAGAAATCATTCAAATAGATGGAGGAGGCCATGTACACCACCACAAAAAATAGCAGCGGAAATAAAGCGGATAATTTTCCTTTTTCACTCATGGTTTTAGAACAATGGGCAAATATCCGATTCTCAGTGATAAGATTGAAGTTTTAAAGAAATAAGATTCGAGACATGAGATTTACTGGCATAAACCAGGAGATGAAAAAATCCAATGTCTGCTATTGACCGAACGCCCATGTCCCGCAAAAGTTCATTTCAACTTTCCGTTCTTATATTCCATGCTTCCTGATTTAGGGCTGTTGCTCAAAAAGTCTCGCCGTATAATCAA